>JAAZEK010000371.1 GCA_012512335.1 Clostridiales bacterium
AGGATGCATTCTAATCCAAATAACCCTTCTTTCAGAAACCACATTATTGGTTATGAACGTTGGGGCAGTGTAACAGATCCAAATACTCAACCCACTCTATGGCAAAACTTGAAGTACATGTTTGGATATCAGTTTAATTATATGTATTGGCGTTACTTTATGTGGAACTTCTCAGGTCGCCAGAACGACCTTCAGGGAGATGGTGGAATGACCAAGGGTAATTGGATTACAGGTATCTCGGTTATCGATGAGCATGTACTTGGTCTTGGACCCCAAAAAGATATAGCTCCGGATATTGCCGATAATAAAGGTCGCAATAAATATTATATGCTACCTCTTATACTTGGTATTATTGGAATTCTTTATCAACTACGTTTAGAAGAAAGGGGTAAGAAAAGTTTTTTAGTTGTATTTATGCTTTTCTTCATGACGGGATTAGCAATCATTCTATACCTTAACCAAACCTTTATGGAGCCAAGAGAGAGAGACTATGCATATGCAGGTTCTTTCTATGCTTTCTCAATTTGGGTTGGTATGGGAGTGGCTGGAATAAGCCTGTTTTTAAAACAATACATAAAAAACAGCAAGGTGGCTTCTGTAATAGCTGCTGTAGCTTGTCTTGTTGTTCCGGTGCAAATGTCTTCCCAAAACTGGGATGATCATGATCGCTCTGGTAGAACTATTGCTCGTGACACAGGTATGAACTACCTAAGCAGTGTTGGCCAAAATGGTATTATTTTCACAAATGGCGATAATGATACTTATCCTTTATGGTATGTTCAGGAGACTGAAGGATTCCGAACTGATGTAAGGGTTACAAATCTTAGTTTTCTGCAAACCGACTGGTATGTAGATCAGTTGTTGCGTCCTGCTTATGAATCGGAGCCTCTTCCAATTAAATGGAGCAGAACAAGATATTCAGGCGATGCCGGAAGTGCAGCATTTGTAATTACAAGGCAGGAAATTGAGAACGTTCTGAAACAAAGTGAAATATCACCAGCTTCATATGCTAGTTATTACGATAGAAATGCATACAGGGATACAATATCATTGAGACAGACAATGGATAATTTGCGAACTGGGGAAAATGCTACTCCTCAAAATCCATTTTCAACTGGCTCTACTCAAATTATACCCGGAAGTTTGCTTTATCTGGATGTTAACAGCGACAAAGTAAACTGGGAAGCATTGGGAGCCGAACCTACTAATAAAATGTATATAAACCTCGAAGGGAAACAGGCAGTTTACCGTCAGGATTTAATGATACTAGAAATGTTGTCTAATTTAAACGACAACAATTGGGAACGTCCAATTCATTTTGCTACAACAATCACTCCTTCATTATATATGAACTTACAGGATACCAACTTCTCACTAAATGGACTTACATTTCAGGTGGTACCAGGAAGCCCTCTTAATAATGGTGTAAACATAGATGTAGCTTATGAGACTATGGTTAACAAGTTCCGTTGGGGTGGATTAGAGTATGATCAGAATATTTATATGGATGAAACAAGCAGACGTATGCTTTCTACATATAGGTTATATTTCACACAGCTGGTTGAGGCTCTTATAAATGCAGGTGAATTAAACAAAGCTTCTACTGCACTGGATAAGGTTACATCAATGATACCCGATTCTGTAGCTCCTTATAGTACAGACGGACTAATATTTGCAAGATCATATTATCAGATTGGTGAAACCGAAAAGGGAAAGGAGCTTATTTCAACAATACACAACAGAGTTAATGCAAATATGAACTGGTTTAAGAGATTAAGACCGACCAGTATAGCCAACTCTTTGTCTGATATTATTTATAACAATGTGAACCCGTTACTACTTATCAAAAGTATATATCAGATGTATGATTATGACAACTACTTAGTGATGACTGATGATCTTTTAGACCTTGCTCAATCGTTGTATATGATTGGAATTCCTTATGTTGGGGATACAATTTTGAGAGATGTTACAGACAGTTCAGTTAGAGGATATTACACTGCTCCCGAGCAAGATACTGTATTGCAAACAAATGAATATGAGATTATGCAAGAAGCTATGGGTTTGATGAAGCAATTTAATCCAAGACTATTGGAGCAATATGGAGTGTCACCTCAATAAAAACAGATCGGACAATAAACCACAATATATATAAAAGAGTCTGGTGGTGCACTGTAGTGATATTGTGCATGCTACCACTCGTGTAAAACAGACATTACACAAATAAACATGCTAATTGAACAACCCCCCATACTTTATAGGGCATTATATCCAAAAGCAATTTGGCGCATACCTGTGCCAGATAAAAAGA
>JAAZEK010000372.1 GCA_012512335.1 Clostridiales bacterium
AAGCCAACAAGGCTTTTGCTCATTATAAATGGTAAGTTAGTTATACTCACAATGGAATGTGAAAAAGGGCTGACTGAGCAAATTTGGGGAGCAACAATAGAGAGTTTTACTTTAAGAAAGGAGGCAAATCAGTGCCTAGGCAATTTACGCTAAAAAATACAAGAAATATCGGCATTATGGCACATATAGATGCCGGCAAAACGACTACTTCTGAGCGAATTTTGTTCTATACTGGTCGTGTGCACAAGCTAGGGGAAACCCATGAAGGCAGTGCTACCATGGACTGGATGGATCAGGAACAAGAACGTGGTATCACTATCACCTCGGCAGCAACTACCGCTCAGTGGAAGGGTAATCGTATCAACATTATTGATACGCCAGGGCACGTTGACTTTACCGTTGAAGTCGAACGCTCACTCCGCGTCCTCGATGGTGCAGTAGCCGTGTTTTGTGCAAAGGGAGGCGTGGAGCCTCAATCCGAAACTGTTTGGAGACAGGCGGATAAGTATCACGTACCGCGATTAGCCTATATTAATAAAATGGATATTATGGGAGCCGACTTTTTAAGGGTGGTGGACATGATACGAGATCGGCTTTCTGCCAATCCCGTACCGTTGCAACTGCCCATTGGCAGGGAAGACACCTTCCGAGGAATAGTAGATTTGGTTAATATGAAGGCGATTATCTATAATGATGATCTAGGGACTAGCAGTGAAGTGATTGAAATTCCAGATGACCTGCAGGAACTAGCCAAAGAATACCGTACCAAGTTGTTGGAAAGCATTGCGGAAACCGATGAAGAATTAATGACCAAGTACCTTGAAGGTGAAGAGCTAACCACGGAGGAAATTAACAGAGGTATAAGAAAGGCTACGATTTCACTGGATATTGTTCCAGTAACATGTGGCTCCTCTTATAAGAACAAAGGCGTACAGCTTTTGTTGGATGCAGTTGTTGAATATATGCCATCACCTCTGGATGTACCTGCGATTACAGGTAAGAAACCAAACACAGATGAGGAAATGATAAGACACTCATCTGATGAAGAACCATTTAGTGCTCTGGCTTTCAAGATTGCAACCGATCCTTATGTAGGTAAATTGGCTTTCTTCCGAGTCTATTCCGGAGTTTTAAAGACGGGTAGCTATGTATACAATGCCGTTAAAGGCAAGAGGGAAAGAATTGGTCGAATTCTTCTAATGCATGCCAATCATAGAGAAGAAGTTCAGGAAGTTTATGCTGGCGATATAGCAGCGGCAGTAGGCTTAAAGGATACTACCACCGGTGACACCTTGTGCACCGAGGATGATCCCATCATTTTAGAATCTATGATATTCCCAGAACCTGTTATTCAAGTAGCTATTGAACCTAAAACCAAAGCTGGACAGGAAAAGATGGGTGTAGCCTTGGTGAAGTTGGCAGAAGAGGATCCAACATTCCGTACTTATACGGATCAGGAAACTGGACAAACCATTATTGCTGGTATGGGCGAGCTTCATCTTGATATTATTGTAGATCGTATGCTTCGTGAGTTTAAAGTAGAAGCTAATGTAGGTAAACCACAGGTAGCCTATCGTGAAACTATACGC
>JAAZEK010000373.1 GCA_012512335.1 Clostridiales bacterium
AATTGAATGCTCTGAGCTGTAGAATCTGCTCTTTGGTCATAATGTCCAGGCAGAAGCTCAACGGCAAAAGTTAACTGCTTGGGTGAAGCAGGTAGAATCTCTTCATGGATTTGAACAGCTGGGGGGTCATTAAATACTATATCTCGTACTAACACGTATTCTTCTTCCGTGATCCCATGAATATCATAGCGATTGATGATTTGAAGCTTTTGTAATCCATTAATTCCTAGGTTGTTTTTTAAATCGTCATATAGACCTTGGGCTTCCACTTGAAAGCCTTGTTTTCTATCTACATAAATTCGTTTAACTTGCAAAACTTTAGCCTCCGTTTCAGATGTGTAAAAATTTGTCATAGGTAAAGTAATCTTTGATATATAATTGGTAGGCAGAATACGCTACGACATTTTTATTATAGTACACTTTTTTACAGATGTAAAATAGCCTGATTGGCTATTTCTCATCTATTTCTCTAACTCGCAATTGTTGCTGGACAACTGCTATTTTTTCACGATTCAAGCTGTATTTATTGTAAAACAGCATAGCTGCTATGACACTTAAAATAGAACCGACAGCTAAGATCATTCCTAAAGCAAATACGGTACTGGCAGGTTGAATAGTAAGACTGGAATCAAATTTAACTAAATCAAGGAAAATTCCCAATATAAATATAGCAACAGATTGAGATAACTTATAACAGAGGGTCATGCACCCGTAATAGATGCCTTCTTTTCTTTCCCCTGAATTCAATTCTTCTACATCTATGGTATCGGCAATCATAGATAAAGGAATAGCAAACAAGCCCCCCATACCAAATCCGGATAGAATCGCAAAGGGTAGAAACCACATCACTTGACCTACCACTATATTTCTTAGGATAACTAAAATAAGAAAATACAATCCTGCAACTAGGGAAGCAGCTAGACCCAATATTATGCTGGGTTTTTTGTCAATACGTGCTGAAATTTTTATCCAAGCAGGTTGAGAAAGAATGCTGACACCAAACAAAACACCAAATATCAATGCAATACCATAGTTACCAAAATGAAAAGTATAAGTGAAAACATGCATTCCCACTGAGCCTATGAGAGCCGATGCTATGTTGGTGAACATATATCCCAATACTATATAACGGTAATCTGCATTAGCTAGAGCTGAAGATAAGCTTTTAAGTAGCTCCTTTGCACCGCGTTTTGTATTATCCGGTTTTAACTTTTCATTGAGAGCTGGTATATATTTTTTTGTACCAAAATAGCAGATTAGACCAAATACAAGGGCTATAAGGGAGGCTGTTATACCGATATCTCTGTACGCAAGTGGATTCATCTGCCCTTGGGGATATTCTGGAGTAGGCTTGAAGTATAGAAACATTCCCATTACATTAGCACTGAATAGTCCTAGAATAAAGAATACAGTACGAATCCCTTGAATAGAGTTTCTCTCATTGTAGTCATCAGTCAGCTCTGCTCCAAGAGCAGTATGTGGTACTGAGAATATAGTGGTACAGGTTTTCACCAGCAGGAGAAGAGTTATTATTAAAATAGTCTTCCATATTGCAGGAAATGTTTGTGGTATGTCCCACAAAAAGAAATTGAAAAATGCTATGGAAATAGCACCGATTAATATATAAAAATGCCTTCTTCCAAATTTTTTTGAATAAGTATGGTCGGAGATGTGTCCCATGATGGGATCGCTTATTGCATCCCAAACTACACTGATAGCAACCGCCAACCCTATTACGCTTCCAGGTAAATTTAATATTACAGTTGAATAAAAAACCATATAAGTCGATATTATTTGTATAACTACCCCAAAGGTAAGGTTCCCAGACCCGTAAATAATCTTGTCAGTTAAAGGAACATTATTTAAGGCTTTTGTTTGCCTTTGCATGTAAGCACCCAGCTCCTATTCTAGTTACGTTTATTTGTAAATACTAATGCTACTTGATAGAATCAAATATATTACTAACTATAACACAAGTGACAATACTTTGAGAATAAAAACTTTCAAAAAAATATACTAAAAATCCTTATTGAAATTTCACCTTTTATTTGAAATATTCAATAATAGTAAAGAAATATTTCTTCAATAAAAGCATGGCGATTGGAAACACTAAGCTAGAGGTGATTGAATGCTTAAAAAGTACGCAAGGAAAAACTTTAAAGTTTTCATTTGTTTATTAATAGTTACAGCTATGACTAGTTGCACCATTCTGCGCCCTCCTGAGTCCAAGGAGGATGATAGTGATAAAAAGAAAAACCCTCCAAAATCATTGACTCAGATGGAAGAACAAACTGATGGCATAATCCTAGGTATTGAAGATGTTCAGCAAAAGCGTGCACAGCAAATTAGGGAAGAAAAGCACCCGTCAAATGAAAGCAAGCCAGAGACACAGGAAGGAGGGCCAAAACCACAGAGTTCCGGACTGCAGATGAGCCAAGAACAAAGCCAAGGCCAGGAACAGGGCCAGGAAGAAGGGGAGCAACAGGCGAATCAAGGGCAACAACAAAATCAACAAGAGAGTAGGCAGGAAAGTGCGCCAACCCAGCAGCCTGAAAGCACAGCTAAGCCAATACCTGAGCCTGATTGGAATGAGCTAGAATTTACTATAGAAACAATCCATGAACAATGGAATAGCTATGAGCCTTATGCCAATAGCGATGGTGCTATGAATGAGACTATTAGTAATTTTGAGAAACAGTTAATCAGTCTTACAGAGCAAATTATGGCGCGAAATGAAGAAAAGACACTGACAGCGGCTAATACTCTTTACTCCTATTTCTCTGATTTTCTAAAGCTTTACGCCCATAACCAGCCTCCAGAGATAACAGAATTAAGAGGTCTTGCTCGTCAGATAATCCAGTACGGCCAACAGGAAAAATGGATTGAAACTAAGCCATTGTTAGAGAAAATGAAAGAATCTTGGCAGGATGCCAAAACTAAAATGAAAAAGCCGGATCAAATGCTAAACAGCAAAATTGAAGCGGCTTTAAGTGACTTTCAATATGTGGTAAATGAAAAGAAAATTAATTTGGCTAGAATAAAGGGTAATATACTGATCAAAAATCTAGACCAGGTTGAATAATAATCTTATGTCAATTATGTAATTACTGTTGATTAAATTAGATTATTAACAAAAATATTTCGGCGTGAACAGTAGCATTTAGAAACTTCGGCAGCTGTTAATTGCCTTTTTCCATTGCATATATAAGGAGTTGCGTTCCTCTTTTTCCATTATGGGGGCAAACTCCTTACCCATATGCCAAATATCACTTATTTCTTGTTTATCCTTCCAAACACCAAGTTCTAGACCAGCAAGAAAGGCGGCTCCCAAAGCGGTCGTTTCCAAATTAATAGGTCGTACCACTTCAACTCCTAGAATATCAGATTGAAATTGCATCAAAAATTCATTGACTGAAGCTCCGCCATCTACCTTAAGGGTAGAAATTGGAATACCTGAATCCTCTTCCATAACACTTATAACATCGCGGGTTTGATATGCTATGGATTCTAAGACAGCCCGCACTATATGCCTACGATTTACACCTCGAGTAATACCAAATATTGAGCCTCTTGCATACATATCCCAATAAGGAGCTCCTAGCCCAACAAAAGCTGGCACCATAAATACGCCTTGTGTATCGGGTACAGAGTTAGCAAGCTCTTCACTCTCAGCTGCATTACTTATTAACTCCATTTCATCTCTTAACCATTGAACTGCTGC
>JAAZEK010000374.1 GCA_012512335.1 Clostridiales bacterium
GATGTGCTCGTCAACATTGCTTGGGTTGATGGTGCTGGTCCAATAAGCTGAGGCATTTATCATATCACCTCGACGACTTTTAACACCGAGGGGTAGGTCATAGTCTTCCTCAAGCACAGCAATTCCATCGAGCAGTTTTTCAGGTGAACTAACTATTAGTGCCGCCTCTACTCCCTTTAGCTTTACGTCCTTTAATGCATCAGCATACATGATTCGATAGTCTTTTCTTCGCTCAGAGTCGATACGGGCATAAGGTGATGTGGCCAGCACGTTAATTGCCACTTTGTCGTCCCAGCTTACATTCAACCATTCACCAAAGTTCTCTCTGTTTTGTACAGGTAATTGGAGCAGACGCAATTCCTTAACTGGAGGAGGAGTCATTCGAAGAGGATAATCAGCTGGATCGTAAATAAAGCTGTCAAGACGGAATCCGATATACATAGGCTCTTCCTTAATCTCAATAACTGCCTCATAGGGTATAACCTCAAAACCTATAATGAGTTTGTTGCCTTCACGGCGAACTCGATCAGCTTGATAAACAGTTCGTTTGTTGGGATGGGCTAGCTTGACCTCATTATTATAGGGTCTTTCCTGAGTAACCGAAAACAGTGCAATTTCTTCATCTGTAACTAGGCATTCCTCGCCTGTAGCCTTATGTATCAAGCTTCTGCTTACGCAATCTTGACCTACAACCAGCCGCATCTGTTCATTTTCAATGATGATGTCTCTTACCTTGTTCTTGTCATTCATTCTCTCCATTTTTACCTTCCTCCTATTTTTATTTTATAAAGCTGGGTTTTGAATACTGGTTAACATTTGTACTTAAGCTATGGTGTAAATTATCACAATGCTAAAAGGTTGGTGCTTATAGTATAATCATCCTACAACCATGAAATCGTTATTACTTTAATTTTAGTGTATTTCTTTCAATATTACAATCGTTTCCTTTCCACCTATCATATGATAAACTTGTGTTAGTTACTGTTCACTGCAAAATAATAAATCATATGGAAGGAGCCTTTGCAGGAACGATTTTCAATGCTCTTATAAAAAAGGAGGATATGTATGGGTAATGTAATGTTTCAGAGAGAAATTGAGGTACGACATGATGTGGATATACTGGTTGTAGGCGGTGGACCTGCTGGTATCGCGGCTGCAGTTGTTGCTGCAAGACAAGGTGCTAAAGTATTTCTTGCAGAGGGTTCATCATGCTTAGGCGGTATGGGCACAATTGGTCTAGTGCCTGCCTTTATGCAGTTTACTGATGGGAAGAATTTTCTTGCAGCTGGAATCGGGGAGGAAGTTCTAAACAAGATGTGGCAATATGGTGGGAAAGTTGAAGGTTCAGCATATTCCATTAAGGCCGAAGCATTGAAGAGGGTCTATGACGACATGGTAACTGAGGCTGGTGTTGATTTTGCTTTCCATACTCAAATGGTTGCTGTGGACGCTACCGATGGCCAAGTAAACCATGTAATTTTTGCTGCAAAAAGCGGGATATTTGCAGTTAAAGCCAAGGTTTATATTGATGGCACTGGAGATGGCGATTTGTGTGCCTGGGCTGGGGCTGACTTTGAAAAAGGTGATCAGAACGGTAATATGATGGCTGGAACTCTTTGTAGCATATGGTCAGATGTTGATTGGGATAAAGTTGTAAAACCTGATAGGAGACGGATAGAAGAAGCTTTTAAAAATAAAATATTTACCAACGAAGATCGTCATCTACCTGGAATGTGGAGAGTTGGAAATTCTCTTGGTGGTGGAAACATTGGGCATACATACGGAGTTGATTCCACAGATGAGCGCTCACTCACCAAATCTCTAGTATGGGGTCGAAAATCTTTGATGGAATATGAGAAGTATTATAAAGAATTCCTTGAAGGTTATGAAGATATGGAACTGGTAACAACTGGAGCACTTCTAGGAATTAGAGAATCCCGCAGAATCATTGGAGACTATGTTATGGTATTAGAAGATTTTAATAACAGGGCGAGCTTTGACGATGAAATCGGGAGATACTCATACCCTGTTGATATCCATGCCTCTGATGCCTCAAAGGAAAGCTATTCCAACTTTGAAAAGGAATTCTATAACTTGAGATATAAAGAAGGAGAAAGCTATGGTATTCCATACCGCGCTTTAACACCGAAAGGTCTCGATAATGTTCTGGTAACTGGACGTTGTGTTAGCTGTGATAGGTACATGCAAGCCTCTATCCGAGTTATGCCAGGTTGCTATATAACAGGACAGGCAGCAGGAGTTGCAGCAGTAATTGCAGCTGAGAAGAATACTGATATTCGGGGCTTTGATGTAAAAGAACTACAACAAAGATTGAAAGATATAGGTGCCTATTTGCCAAGTTTTAATGGGTAGAAGCTCTTTACAGCTATTGAAGCAATAAAGTATCAAAATAGAAAACAGCTAGATTCAGGTGTTTACCCTAACTAGCTGTTTCTTTATTAGCTTTATGTTTATAACTTAATTCTTGTATATTACACTAGCTACTCTGTTATCCTTCTCATGTATGTGGCAACTATGGCACTTTCCGTAACAAAATCTGTAAATCCACTCTCTGCAGAAATCCTAGCTTTATATCCCACTGCCTTTAGTTGGTCTACAAATGCAGGTAAGTCAGTACCATTATATTTACCAGGAAAAGTTCGGTCTGCTTCTGAAATGTGTACATGCACCAATAAATGTGCTGCATCAGCTAACACTGATAATGGTTCATTTTCACGAGCCATATGATACGAATCAGCTAGTAATCTAATATGCCCCAACTGCAATTTCTCCACCAATTCCGCACCCTCTGTAACAGATGTTAGAATATTACATTCCTTCTGGTTAAGAGGCTCAACAGCAACTGTGATATTATGCTTTACAGCATACTCATTGCACATGGTCAAAAAGTCTTCAATCCAGCGCATACCCTCCTTACGGTCCATTCCATCTGGAATCCTTCTTGCTCCACCGCTACCAAAAACTACTGTATCGACACCTAGCTTCTGCATACGTGTCATGGACTCCTTCACATGTTCTTCCAATTTAGAGCTGTCGCCCTTAATTATCGGTAAGCTAGGAGGAACAAAACTATTGCAAACTTCAAGATTCCTGATTGCACTTGCTAAGGCCATTTCATCATCAGTCAAGCCCATGATCAATCCAACCGTTGCTTCTGCAAAATCAAAGCCGTTTTCAAGAGTTTTTTCTACACCCGCTTTTAAAATATCATAGGAAGAATGTGAAACCTCACCGACTCCTTCCAGCATAAACGAGTAACCTGGTATACAACAACCTATTCTATTCATATACAACAGAGTTCATAGATCCGTGACTTTGGTCATGGGAAGTGAACTCCTTTTACGCCACCTTTCCTTCTATATAAGTGTATTTTAGTTACTATTGACAGTCTTAAAATATATTATATTTTTGTTACACTTGACTAGCTGTAAATAGTAACGCATTTCAAGTTAGGACAGTTGAACTTCTTTGCCAGTTCTAGCAGATTCATAGATTGCATCTAGAATTTTCATAATCTCTACACCATCTTCTGCCGGACTAATGCACTCGGTGCCATTGGCAACACAATCTACAAAGTGAGCTATTTCATTTTCAAAAAGCCCTGTGAAGCTGAGAGCCGTGTCATTAGCTGGTGTAACATTAACAAGATAATCGTTCATCTCTGAATAAAACTCCAGACTTGGATCAATTTTTACACCTGATTTTGTTCCAAACAGCTCAATATTACCTGAATCTTGTTTCAGATTTAAGCTGAAGCTGGTTTCTACGGTTAGTACTGAGCCGTTATCAAATTTAATCATTCCCAAGGCTAAATCTTCTACATCAAAAATGTTATCCTCGGCATCTGTGGCACGATATCCTTTGGTGCCTTTAATATTGCTACGGTCTCCTAATTTATCAAAAGTAGCCCCTGTGATGGATACTGCCTTAGGTTTATCCATCAAATAGCGAACCAAGTCAATAACGTGAACGCCTAGATCAATCAAAGGTCCTCCACCCGACCTGCTCTTATCACCAAACCATCCGCCTGGGCTTCCAGCTCTTCTTAGATAGGATGCTTTTGAGTAATAGATTTCTCCTAGCATTTCATTGTCAATAAAGTCTTTTAGTATTCTAGCATCATTTCCAAACCGTCTTACAAAACCGATCATAAGAAGCTTACCGGATTCTTTTGCCACCTTTTCCATTTCCAGTGCTTCCTCTGAATTCATGGCCATGGGTTTTTCGCATAACACATGTTTTCCAGCTTTCAAAGCTGCAATAGTAGCAGGAGCGTGAACACTGTTCCATGTACATACACTAACAGCATCCAGTTCTTCTAATTTTAGCATCTCATTATAGTCAGTAAAAACATGCTTATAGCCATGTTCTTGAGCATAATCCTTTACTCTTTGCTCATTTATATCACAGGCAGCATAGAGTTCAACATTTTCGAGAGCTTTATAGCCTGCAGTGTGCACTCCGCTTATACTTCCGGTACCAATAATCCCCACTTTAATTTTTTTCATAGATTTCTTCTCCAGTCACTTTTTACTGTACATACAATTTTAATGCGCAAGCTTTTTTAAAACTTACAGGCTTATCTTCTTAATTGTGTTATTTAAGAAGTTAACTGCTGCTCTGATATCTTTTTCAGGATTGTCTCCTACTTCTCTTTCGATGGTTAAGAAACCATTGAAGCCAATGGAATTAAGAGCCTTTAGATATTCAATAAAGTCAACACTTCCCTCTCCCAGGGGTACTTCCTTAAATGCTGCTCCAAGCTGTATTTCCTCTTCAATCATACCGTAAATTACTTCTGGATCGCTTTCTCTTAGCTTGATTCCGTCTTTTGCGTGGGTATGAACAATATAGTCTTTGAGGTTGTAAACAGCCTGAACAGGGTCATCACCTGTAACCATAACTAGGTTTGCAGGATCAAGATTTACTCTAACTCCCCTTGAATGTAGGCTATCTAAGAACATTTTTAGAACTGCAGAAGTTTCTGGTCCTGTTTCAATGGCAAAGCTTGCTCCTAAGTTATCCCCATACTCCCCAAGTTCTTCACAAGCTTCCTGAAGAATGCTCCATCGTGGATGCTTTGGATCTTCAGGAACAACACCTATATGAGTAGTAATAATATCTGTTTCCAAATCTTTTGCCAAGTCCATGATTCTCTTGGATTTTTCAATTCTGGCTGGATTCTCTTCTAGGTCAGCAAAGCCTTTCCCCAAGTCTCCACAGAGAGCAGAAATAGTCAGGCCATTAGACTTAACCATATCTAGGAATTCTTTTCTTTGCTTTTTATCCATGTTTTCTGGAGCCATGGGCCCTCTAGTTGCATAAACTTGAATTCCAGCTGCACCAACCTCTTTTGCTTTTTTTACTGCTTCTCTGGTGCCAAGTCTAAATGAATCAGTAATAACACCAATACTAAACATTATAATTTCCTCCATTTTTACTATTTAAATTTTTATTATATTCAAAATTATATTAGGTTTTAACATCACTATAAACCCCTTATTTTCGTGCATTAACACCCAATACATTTTGAAGCTTATTTATATCAAGATCCTTAAATCCTATACCACTTTTTGCTGTGAGAGCAGCTGCTACCCCTGCAGCTTCGCCTGTTAAAGCACAGTTAGGAATAACCCTCGTAACATCCCACATTTCTGTTGTGACAGAAACACAGCGACCAGCAACAGAAAGATTGGAGATTTTATTCCCATAAAGCATTCGGTATGGCAAATCATAAACAGGGCCTCTTTTTCGCCAATCACTGGTTTTTCCTATGCTATCTTCAAACTCTGTACCTTCTTCACTGATATCTAAGGTATAGGCACCAGAAAGCCTTCTTGTCATTCTTACAGGAGGAACAACTGGAATGGTGACTGGCATTATGCTTTCGTCTTCTTGTTCTACTCTTTTTTTCAAAACATCCTCAAGAATTACTTTATGCCCTCTTATTAGAAGCTGGTTGATGTCATCGGATACCAACCCATCGTAGGTTCGTTCCGTTGGTTTACCATGGTAAGGAGTTGCCATAGGCTGCAGTTTATAACCATTTTTATGGGAATAATAATACCATGCTGCCCATCTATTTTCTCTATATGTTTCTACATTTTCACCTGCAAACTCGCAGATATCTGCATCACCTGTACAGTCAACTACTGACTTGGTTGAAATAGCATAATGTCCTTCCTTGTTGTCTACGATTACTTCAGTTATACGATTGTTGTCAACATTTACCCCAGTTATATGTGTATCATATATAACCTCAACACCTTCAGAAAGTAAAAGCTGTTCTGCAGCAATTGCAAATAGTTGTGGATTATATTGTACGTCATATCTTTTCTTTTTCTTTTCCTCAAAGCTTCCATTGTTAAGCCATGCTTCCGGATATCTGCCTTCATAGCCATATTTAATGGATAGTTTTAATAGTTCTTCTCCAATGCCAAATATAATCTGATTGCCCATACCATCACATAATGGTAGATAGATGGTTACTATTCCCAGAGTTCCAAGGCCACCTAAAAGACATTGCTTTTCGATTAGTTTTACACTAGCTCCATTTCTTGCAGCAGCAAGAGCTGCAGCAATCCCTGCTACACCACCACCTGCTACCACTACATCACAAGAACCCTTAACAGGTGTCTTTTTTTCTTTTTCAATAATATAAGTCATAATTACCTCCTCTATATACAACCAGTATAGCAAATTGCTAGCTTAAAAGTCTAGCTAAAAGTCTAGATGTTGAACTATAATTTATCAGCAAAAGCCTGAATCTTCAACGCATCTCTCGATGCTCTGATCACACTTTCCGTGTTGATGTAGGTATCTTTTCCTTCCAGCTCATCTACAAACACTTTTAGGCAATCTGCCGTTCTCTCCTCTGGCACTGGCAAAAACTCAGCATTAGGTTTTCCGTCCAGAGCTACCATAATTTCTTTGGCTCCAGCAGTAAACTCCATGACACCTTTAGTGCCCCAAATAGTAAAACGCCAGTAAAATGGCAAAGAGTATCCAGAGGAGTTTGGTGCTGAATAGGATACGTCGCCCATAAGCCCTGCTCCATTTGATAGCTCTACCATAAATTGACCACAATCCTTAAAATGAGGAACTTCTGTTGCATAAGCATTCCAGCAACGTGCAGATGTAACATTTTTCATGGAAAGGCCTGTGAGATACTCTACTAAGTCTATACCATGAATTGCAATATCGTTTATGGTGCCACCATGCTTACCTTCTTCAAAGTACCAGTTAGGTCTGGAGCCATACATAAGAGGATGCTGACCAGTAAAGAGTAAAGCGTGAATTTCCCCAAGCTTACCTTCTTGAATAAAATTACGTACTGGCTGTACAACCTTGTTTTGTCTCAGATCCAACATGCAACCGACCTTTAAACCTTTTTCCTTTGAGAGTCTTTCTATTTCTTCAAGCTCATCTAGGGAAGTACATAGAGGCTTATCTGCATATACATGCTTACCAGCTTTCAAAGCATCGATCGCCAAGCTTCCACGTTTGCCGTAGTAATCACCAATTGCTATGACATCAATATCTTTTTCACTTAACATATCTTGATAATTATCATGGGTGAATTTCACTCCCAAATCTGCTTCAGCAGCGGCTCGAGCATCTGCATTAGCTTCATAGGCTGCTACAATTTGCACATCAGAATTTTCCTCAGCCAGCTTGTAAAGTGCATTAATGTGCCCATGTCTAAATCCAGCAAAAGCTATTTTAATCATAAAACCATCCATCCTTTATAGTTTATATCTAAATTTAATCACATGTACAAAACAATAGTACCACTTAAAAAACAATAGCTACCACAAATAATACATGTCATAAACAAGTTCTTTATAATGTCTTGATTTCCTTCTTTTATATATAAATACACCTAATGTTCATGTCTTACGATTCCCTAAAGCGTTAATTCTTAAGGCCTAACATTGCCTCTCCTTGTGGCATCTAATTGCTTTATGCCAAACAGTTTCTCTGAATTTCCATGGGAAACCTTTTGTAGCGTTTCATAGTCGAGTCTTAGTTGGTTTATAAACCTGGCATGACAAAGAAAGCCTTGATAATCGTATTCAGTTGCACCATCAGGAGATAATGCAGAATCGGTACCAAACAGTATTCTATCAGCATGCTGTGTTACAAATTTATGCAGTTTTTTCCTATCATCTTCATATACTTGATCTGCCCATCTGGTATAAAAGCCGCAGCTAGTGTCAATATATAGATTCTTATATTCCTCAAATAACGAAGTTAGGCGTTCAAGTCCTACGTGTAGCTGATGTGCTCCTATGACATTCATGTTTGGGAACCTTCTTAATACCTCCAGCATTACCTGCAGCAAATCCTCATTTGTAAAGTTAACTCCTGTTTTCCATCCATCTGACCAATATGCATTAGTGCCTCCACCTTGATATGGGGAGTTACTGTGTCTCTGTGTAACATGCCATAGTATTGGAATACCTGCTTCATCAACCATCTTAAAAATGCGGCTCCATTCCTCACTAAGCCAAACATCGTGTTTGCCTTGGCCTCTCATGATTAAGTTGTTGTGGAGTTTTAAACCCTTCACTCCGTTCTTTATTGCTTTTTCAAGAAGTTCAGCATCAGGCTTGTCGTGAGGTAGCCACAGTATCCAATCCATTCTATCATCAGCTGAAGACACATCGCCATATACCTTAAAATCATCTTCATGTTTTGCAATAAGAACTACATTTCCTAATCGGAAAGCCTCCAAGTGAGAAAACCACTTATCCAGGATCTTGTAAAGCTCAGCCTGGGTTTTACATCCGTCTATGTGATTGTGACAGTCAATCCAATACTCTTCACTGGGTTGAAATTGGAATCCCCAACCTGCTGAAAACCCATTATCAAGCCTTTCTCTTTCTTCAACATAAGGGCAATAGACCTGATGAACATTATGATTTGTTTTATTAGACATCTAACTCCCTCCACTTATTTAAATTCATATCCTGCATTGATGTTACTAGACTCCTACTTAAAAGACTTTCTAATCACATCAGAAACCTGCCCTGCTAGAAGTTGATACCCTTCTGAGTTCAGATGACATTGATCAATGAAATAAGATTCTGGCTGCTCATATAAGAGCTTGAATAAATCATTGACTTCAATTCCCTGCTCCTTCATGACATCACGAGCAACCTCATTATACTTAACAACCTCATCTTGGATACGGTAATTATGACCTTGAACAAATTCTTCGTTTATAGGTGTCATTGTTGCAAAGATAATTTTTGCATTGGGGGCCTTCTCTTTCATCTTACGACAAATGCGACGCAAGGTATCAGCATACTGCTCTGTGGTATTTAGGGGTAAGTCGTCCCCATTGAAATGAACCACATCCCATAATCCATTGTTCCAATGAATAACATCAATCTCTTCTGGATTGTCAACTAAAGCCAACCATGTGAATAGATTGGCAAAAGTATACTGGGTGAAACGACTGTTATCCTCAGGAAAAACTACCTTTGCAATATCTTTAAGATTTTCCTTGACGTATTTGCAATACCCTATTCTTATGGAGTCACCTAACAAAATTACATTTTTCACGTTCTTCTTCCTCTTTCTCTTAATTATCTATTTTGAAGTTTAGCCTCACTGTATTCATTGGCTTTTTTATTCTTTCTCCATGTCTTAATGTTACTTCCATTTCCTACTATCAATCTATTTATCTATTGCACTACTTCTAAGCCCAATTCTCTACATTTATTCTGTTTATTACTTATCTTTTAATGTTACTTTTACATTTTATATTACTTTTACATTTCACTTTAAAAGTTTGACTGGACCCAGGAGACCAGAGGCTAGTTTTGCCAAGCGGGTACGATTTGCATTTACATTGGTGGCTTCAACTGTTAATACATGCTTCCCAGCTGATAGCTTTCCAAGATTACATTTGTAAGGTGGCCAAGGGAGGACTCCGCAATCTTTGCCGTCTATCTTTATTGTCGCTACATCCTCGACTCTTCCCAAATCAATCCACAGCTCCTGATCTTCTGTAAGCTGAAATTCCCGTTGATAAATTGCTGTACCTGCAAATGAAGGATAGCCGATCACTGTCCAAGGCAGAAGATTATCTAGGGTAACTCTATTGTCATTGGCTTTAATAAATGGGAAAGAAGCATGGCTATAGCGGTAATCGCATGTAAAGGAACCGCAAAGATAAGGTATTTCCTTTATCCCCTGTTCGTTTCCTAAAGTTTCAACTCGTACTACATTTAAACTTGGTGTGGTTCCACCCTTTATAGCATGACTAATATCAGCAACCCAATTTAAACAATCAAATACACGCTGTTGCTCCCAATTTTCAATTTGAGTATCATTAACAAACAGCTTCCAATCATCTGAAAAACTGCTTTCCTCTATAACCAACTTGGCATCTCCAGGATCTCCTGTAAACATAAAGCGACAGTAATAGCTTTTTCCACTTTTGTAATCACCGGATTCTAATTTTGGTTCTGCTTCTCTTTGCATAAGGTCGAAGCCTGGGTTTGAAAAGGGGTTCTGCCCTGCCTCATTATCCAAGACAAAATGCCAGAAATTTAACGGTACTTGATTCTTTTCAAATTCCACTGTCCAGTCTGTTGACAGATCAGCAACTGTCTCAAAATCTCTAACTACTGCTGTCTCTGGCAGACAAGTTATGTTTTTCGAATCAGAGGAGGTTTTCAGCAATATACTGCCCCGAGGAGGAATCCTTAGCTGAAGACCTAAAACCTCTCCTTTAAACTCCTCTTCTCGGCGGTTGAAAACAAAGGTTCGCTTGCCCTCTTCCTTTTGTCGCTCCAAAACAAATATATCTTCTTTGCCTTCACCATCTACTATAAAGCCTGGTAACTTAGCTAAGAAATTATTATCAGGGGTTTCGTAAAAGCTAAGAAACTTATCAGTCTGATTAGCCCATGTTTCAACAGGTTCCTGGATATTCTGGCTTATTGATAGAGGAATTTTACCTACAGCTATTATCTTACCACCTGCATTAGCAAATCTCAATATTGCCTTAGCTGTACGATGATCAATATAGCTTAAATAGGGAAGTATTAAATAATTATATTTTTCAGGAGTTGTTATTGTACCCTCTTCATTAACACTTTCTTGAAGGGTAACCTCATCTATAAAATCAAAATCCTTTTGATGACTTAGTAGCTCTTCAACTAATCTATGTATAGAGTCCTCTTCTTCAAGATAACGCCAATCAATACTCGGTTTTATTTGACAGGCTAAACTGGTGGATGGATAAAGAACGGCGATTTGACAAATATGAGTACCACCTGTAAGTTCATCACATGTATTACCCAGATAATCAAGAAAAACAGGCATATACTTCCATTCGCTATGCTGATAGAAGAGAGAAGGTGGAACTTCATCCTTTCTGGGGCCATCCAGGGAATAGCTAAGCCCGTGTAAATTGAAATAGTTAACACCTAAAACCAAATGATAATCCAACAAATACTTTAGATCTCGAATGCTTGCTTCATCCCCAATTACTGCTAGGGAATCACTACCTGCCTGTGGTTTATTAAAAAGATGTGCAGCTGAGGATGCAACTTTAATTCCGCTATGGTAAGCAGAAGCTTCCTTCCAGCCACAGCTTGCGCCCAAGGGGTCTGTACATGGAACATCAATCTCTTTATAGGAGCGTAACTCATTTGGCCACCATGCAGCAACCAATGAGAGCCATTCTGTCCGGGTAAGGTGCGCAGCCATCTGGATCTTGTGTTCTCGGCACCAAGTTGATATTTGTCCAATGAAGTGCTGGCATTGCAAGCGATGCTGGGTTAGGCGATAATGATGGCGGACTAGTGGACTTCGTAAATCCAGGTCTAAAGCTAGATGAGGAAGATAATCTGTTATACTGTACTGGTGGTCATTGAAAAACTCATCCGGAAAGCTGGCTGTCCATGGGTAACAATCTACTCCAGGACTGGGCTCATCACTAAATGAACCCTTTATGATATTGCCAAATTCTTCTCCATATCGCTTAAAATACTCTCCATAGCTAAGATCAATAAATTTCTTTGTTGGTTCTGGGCGTAGAATATCAGGATGTACTCCTTGGTTATTGCTTACCAGTACTCCAACTATTATATATTCTCCATCCTGTTCTGGTTTCCAGCTTAATGCAAATTTATTGTCTACCATCGATGTTCGCCAATGCGGATGGCCTATAGTAGAAATCTGAGGTGAGTATGCACGATGAAGAACTTGCCTCTCTGTCCATCTTTGACGACGGGTTCCACAATAGCTAGTTACCTTGATAGGGTCTTCAAAGCTACCATCAGAGCTCTTACGAATAGCAAATGCTTCTATAAGCATACCATCGGAAAAGTCTACTTCGAAGGGTCCCTCACCTTTAAGCTCCACAGTTTCAAATGACAACTGACGAGCTATATAACCTGGTTCATCCCATACAACACGCCCTCCAGCTATACCACTTGGATAATAATCCTCATCCCATAACCAAAATTCCATACCATGCTGACGACAACCCTCAAGAATTACATCCATAACTTCCCACCACGCTTCTGACATATATGGCGTCAACAATCCTTGACGTGCATGGGGGTAAATTCCTTCATAACCAGCTTTAGCAATCTGCTCGATTTGCCACTCAATTTCCTCAGGATTCAACCTATGATTTAGAAAATATTGCGCTATTAGCTTTGTCATACTAAACCTCCACATTGATACAATATCATGTTTTATTTAAAATAGATGCAAGCAATCCTCTAGCTTAATACAATAAATATCCCTTTTACCTTCATGGATGGAATCAAATGAGATTATATCACCTGTTGGATTCCACCTTGGATGTAGATCGCATCTGAAATCACCTGTAATATTAGGGTAAGAATAAAATGAACCTAGGGTTACTCCTTTTTTCTGTTCTATGC
>JAAZEK010000375.1 GCA_012512335.1 Clostridiales bacterium
ACACATCTGAAATGGAGGCTAAAGTTTTGCAAGTGAAACGAATATATGTAGAAAAAAAAGATGACTTCCAAGTCGAGGCCAAAGGCTTATATGATGATTTTAAAAATAACCTAGGAATAAATGGCTTACAAAAGCTTCAAATCATCAACCGTTATGATATTGAAGGCATCACGGAAGAGGAATACTTATTAGTACGAGATATAGTGTTTAATGACCCTCCAGCTGTTCAAATTCATGAAGAAGCGTTTCCTGATTCACCTAAGCAGTTAACTTTTGCCGTTGAGCTTCTGCCCGGACATTATGACCAAAGAGCAGATTCTACAGCTCAGAGCATTCAATTGATTACTCATGGCGAAAAGCCGATAGTAAAAGCAGCTAAGCTCATCGTTATGGAAGGCGATATCTCGGAAGATGAGCTTATAAGAATAAAGGATTATTACATTAATTCTGTAGAATCAAGAGAGACATCCCTAGAAAAGCCAGAAAGCATTAAAGTGAAATATGAAACTCCACAGGATATAGCATTACTAAAAGGCTTTATTAATATGAATCATGAAGAATTAGTATCTTTCTCCATAGATATGAATTTGGCTATGACTCTTGAAGATTTGAAATTCTGTCAGAAATATTTTTCTGATACTGAGAAGCGTGATCCTTCTCTTACAGAATTAAGAGTTATAGATACCTACTGGTCGGATCACTGTCGACATACTACATTTCATACAAATATCCAAGATGTTGAATTTGAACAAGGACCTTACAAAAATGCCTTTGAAGAAGCCTATGGCAATTATCAAAAATCACGCCAAGAGGTATATGGAGATAGGCCTAAAAGTGAATCCTTAATGGATATGGCTACTATAGCCATGAAAAAAATGAAAAAACAAGGCTTACTTGATGATCTGGATGAATCAGAAGAAATTAATGCCTGCAGTATAAAAGTGAAGGTTGATGTAGATGGAGAAATCCAAGATTGGTTAGTTATGTTTAAAAATGAGACTCACAATCATCCTACAGAAATCGAGCCCTTTGGCGGTGCATCCACATGCTTGGGCGGTGCCATTCGAGACCCGCTATCTGGCAGATCATATGTTTACCAAGCCATGCGTATTACGGGAAGTGGAGACCCTAGAACAGCTGTGGACCAAACCATTACCGGGAAATTACCACAAAGAAGAATTACCACAGAAGCAGCTGCAGGTTATAGCTCCTATGGAAACCAAATAGGAGCATCTACAGGTCAGGTAGTTGAAATTTATCATCCTGGCTATGTTGCTAAAAGAATGGAGCTAGGGGCTGTTATAGCTGCAGCACCACAAGAAAACGTAGTTCGCATTCAGCCTCAAGCAGATGATATAATTATTCTTGTTGGCGGACGAACAGGTAGAGATGGATGTGGTGGTGCTACAGGCTCTTCTAAGGTTCAAGATGAGGAATCCCTTTATACGGCAGGTGCAGAGGTTCAAAAGGGTAATCCTTCCATAGAGAGAAATATTGTAAGATTGTTCCGGGATCCAAAAGTAACTAGAATGATAAAAAAATGCAATGACTTTGGAGCTGGTGGTGTTTCTGTTGCTATTGGAGAGCTTGCACCAGGGCTTGATATCAATCTGGACTTAGTCCCTGTGAAATACGAAGGCTTAGACGGAACAGAGCTGGCTATCTCAGAATCACAGGAGAGAATGGCTGTAGTTATAGCACCAGAAGATGCTGAAGCATTTATTAAAGCTGCACGTAACGAAAATCTGGAAGCTACTATAGTAGCTCAGGTTACTGATAGAAATCGTTTACAAATTCGATGGAGAGACACCTATATCGTTGACCTAAGTAGAGATTTTCTGGATACCAATGGTGTAGAGCAACGAACAAATGTGTTTGTAGAATCTCCTTCTAAAGAAATAAATCCTCTTATTGGTTCTTTTGATGATCAATCTGTTTTAACAGAAAACTGGAAGGAAAACTGGCTATCTAATATACAATCATTGAACGTATGTAGCCAACGAGGACTAGTAGAACGCTTTGATAGTACTGCAGGTGCGCCAACGGTTCTACTTCCATTAGGTGGTAGACATCAACTGACACCAGCAGAAGGAATGGCTGCTAAAATCCCTCTATTAAAGGGAGAGACTAATACAGCAACCTTGATGTCCTTTGGATTTAATCCAGATCTATCAAGCTGGAGCCCCTTCCATGGAGCGGTGTATGCAGTGGTTGAGGCAGCGGCAAAAATAACCGCCATGGGTGGCGATTATCGTAAGATTAGACTAACCTTTCAAGAATTCTTTGAGAGATTAGGTGGCGATCCTAAAAAATGGGGTAAACCCTTTGCATCTCTATTAGGGTCTATCTACGCGCAGGAAAGTATGGGCATACCGGCTATAGGCGGGAAAGATAGTATGTCAGGTACCTTTGAGGACATGACTGTTCCTCCTACCTTGGTTGCTTTTGCTGTTACCACAGGGGATGCTAGAGAGATCATATCACCAGAATTTAAGTCAACTGATAGTGTTGTGGTTCTATTGGAGCTAAGGAAGGATGAAAATGATTTACCAGACTTCAGTCAACTTGATAAGAACTATACATGTGTACACAGTTTGATACAAAAAGGAAAGATCAGGGGAGTTCATTCCCTTCGCAATGGCGGAATTGCAGAAGCTATTAGCAAAATGTGTTTCGGCAATCGCATAGGGTTTAACTTTGATACTGTGGCTGAATCATTCCTATATAAACCTCTTTATGGTTCGCTTTTACTGGAGCTTTCTTCAGAAGAAAATCTCTCAGAATTGTTTGCAGGACTTGATTATAAGAAGATGGGCAACACTCAAGACGAATATGTAATTACTGTCAATGGTGAGGAACTCTCCTTAGATGATGTTTTTGAATCTTGGGATAGTCCCTTGGAATCTGTTTTTCCTGCTCATACTGCTTACTCAGAGGGAAAACCAGAAGCATTTAATTATAAAAATCGCTATACTCATTCGCCAGCAATTTCTCTATCAGCACCAAGGGTGTTTATACCGGCTTTCCCAGGTACCAATGGCGAGTATGATGCAGCCTATGCCTTTGAAAAGGCAGGAGCTGTAGCAGATGTAATGGTAATGCGAAATCTCAGTGCACAGGAAATTAAAGATTCATTACATGAAATGGCTAAGAGAATACGGAATTCTCAGATCCTTATGATTCCTGGCGGATATAGCGGTGGCGACGAGCCTTTAGGTACAGGTAAGTTTATTGAAGCTGCTTTCCGTAACCCTGAAATGAAGGACGCAGTTATGGAGCTTTTGAATCAGCGTGATGGATTAATTCTAGGCATCAGCAATGGCTTTCAAGCTTTGATTAAGATGGGCCTAGTACCATATGGCGAAATTAGGGCTTTAGAAAACACTTCTCCAGCTTTGGTATGTAATACCGTTGGAAGACATGTGTCTAGAATGGTACAAACTCGGGTCTCATCCCTTCTATCTCCATGGTTAGCTCTAATTGAGCTGGGTGCCATTCATTCTATTCCCGTATCCCATGGAGAGGGTAGATTTGTTGCTGATTCGGCAACATTGAGAGAATTAGCAAATAGGGGTCAAATTGCAAGCCAATATGTTGATCTGGAAGGAAATCCTACGAATGTGTTCCCATTCAATCCTAATGGTTCTACTGCAGCCATTGAAGGAATTACCAGTCCCGACGGTAGGGTCTTTGGTAAGATGGGTCATTCCCAAAGGATTGGTTCTCATGTAGGAGTAAACGTTCCAGGAGAAAGTGATCAATTGATCTTTGAATCAGGGGTACATTACTTTAAATAATAAAATATGATGTGTCATTCCGAGAGTAGCGAGGAATCTATGTGGGAGAGATCCTTCGCTATGGCTCTGGATGATAAAGCAAGATATAGAAAAAGGAGGGGGTAGTATGTTCAAAAGCAAGCACTTTATTCCAGTTGTTGTAATGGTTTTTACAGTTTTCCTACTAACAGGGTGTGAGTTATTTCCTACTGAGGAAGCCTTGTTAGCTCCACCTCTAATGGAGCCAGTTGAAGTATCCTATAGCACTGTAGCGGCAAAAAGGGGTGATATCGTAAAAACTATTCAAGGGTCGGGAACTTTTGTATCCATAGACAGCAAGTTTTTCTTTTTTGAAGCCAGAGGTGGCAGATTAAAGGAAATCTTCGTTAGGCAAGGAGACGAAATAAAAAAAGGTGATTTGCTGGTAGAACTTTATACTGATGATATAGAAATAGAGATAGAAAGACAGGAGCTCAATTTAAAGAAGGTACGCCTTAGTTATAATCAGCTTAAGGCTGCAAATGCAAGCTCCTATGATCTAAATAAAGCATCTATTGATATTCAACTTGCCAAGCTGAGCTTGGAAAGCTTAGAGAGACAGAAGGAGCAAACTCAGTTACATAGTGATGTAGATGGTGTCGTGACCTATATGGATACCCGCTTACAACCTGGTGATATGATTGGCACTTTCCAAAATATAATTCGTGTTGCTAATCCGAAAGAGCTGTATTTGACTTATAGTGGTAGTAACACCTCTAACTTTGCTATGAATGCAGAAGTTGATGTTAATATTGATAAAATATCATATAAGGGCAGGGTTATCTCCACTCCATCCAGTGTTCCTCCTGATGGGGATGAAGCTTTGAAGGATATTGTTGCCATCGAAGTGACGGATCTTCCTGAGGATGTGGTAATGGGTGAAACTGCTCAGATTTCTTTAATTCTGGAGCGGAGTGAGGATACTATTATTGTGCCTAAGCAAGCTGTTCGCAATTATATGGGTCGGAAATATGTTAACATATTGGAAGACGGACTAAACAATGAACGAGATGTGGAGATTGGGGTAGAAACTGCCACAGAATCGGAAATTCTTAAAGGAGTAGAAGAAGGCGAGGAAATCATTCTAAGATAAGGGGGCTATTTCAATGATTCGATTGGTTTTACGTAAAATGCGAAACACTCCCTGGATGGTTATTTGTCTTCTCATTGGCTCTATTTTAGCTGTAGCAATGGTCAGCAGTATCCCCATGTACACCGATGGAGTACTACAAAGAATGCTCACACGGGATGCGGAGGCATATCAGCTAAAAACAGGTTTTTATCCAGGGCGATATCATATTAAAGGGAGTTTTTACTCTAATTATAAACCTGAGGATAGAGCAAGGGCATATAGAGTTTTTGATGATAACATATCAAACTCCATGGTACCTTCTATTAATCTGCCAGTGACTACTAAAACGCGTTTGATTTCTCTTGATTATTTTACTGCCCTCCCTGAAGTTCAAAGGGAAGAGGAGCCTAAAAAAAGAAGCACAAAAGTTGAAGGCCTTCAATACATATCAGACCATGTGGAAATCATTCATGGACGTTTGTTTTCTTCACAAAAACAAGATGATATATATGAGGCGATAGTAACAGAGCAAGCAATGAAAGACATGGACTTACGGTTAAATGAGATTTATTTAGTTAGTGACCTGATAAAAAGGACTGATGTGCCACTAAGGATACAGGTAGTAGGGGTGTATCAGATGAAAGAACTGCAAGATCCTTACTGGTTTCAAAGCTTAGGATACTATAAGTCCAGCTTTATGGTGGATTATGACCTGCTAGACCAAGATTTTGTGCAAAATGACAGTCCACTTTTAACTAATGCTCATTGGTATTTTGCATTTGATTATCATGCTATGACATTAGATGTAATTCCAAACATATTGGAGGCTTCAGAAAACCAGACTGAATATTTTAAGGAGTATCGTAGTCTGGAATTAAGGTTTCCAATCATTCCTATATTAGAGGAATATCACGCAAGAGAAGGTCAACTTAAGCTTTCTTTGTGGATGCTACAGGTTCCGATTTTGCTAATGCTAGCCTTTTATTTATTCATGGTTTCACAATTAACCATTAACAACGAAAAAAATGAAATTGCCGTTATGAAGAGCAGGGGTGCAAGCGGTCCTCAGGTATTTATTAGCTATCTGATAGAAAGCTTGATTCTAAGTCTCGTTGCATTGGCAGTTGGACCCCCATTAGGGCTTTTTCTCTGTAAATTATTGGGTGCTTCAAACGGTTTTCTTGAATTTGTACAAAGAACCTCAATGCCACTAAGTCTATCTGTTAAGGCTTACCAATATTCCATGCTAGCTGTTTTATTATTTATGATTACCATGCTAGTACCAGCCTCAGCAGCTTCCAAAACATCTATCGTACAGCATAAACAGAAAAAACACAGAGCAAGAAAGAGACCTCTATGGAAAATCCTGTTTTTAGATGTAATTTTGCTGGGCATTTCTATATATGGTTTGTACAGCTATAATCAACGTATGGAAATTGTCCAAAGTGGCAGTTTGGATGCAACTTCGGTATCGGTGGACCCCTTATTGTTCCTCATATCTACCTTTTTCATCATAGGAGCAGGCCTGGCATTTCTAAGGATTTATCCACTGATAATCCGATCTATTTTTTGGATTGGAAAGAAAAAGTGGTCGCCAGTATTCTATGCGTCTTTTATAGAAGTCGGACGATCAGGTGGGCAAAATCAGTTTCTAATGTTATTCATAGTTGTTACTCTTTCTATAGGAATATTTAACGCTAATGCTGCAAGAACCCTAAATACCAACTACGAGGAGCGTATCCGCTATGCAAATGGATCTGATATCATTGTAGAAGCCTATTGGCCGAATACAGCCCCTGAACCTGGGTTGGATCCTTTTGCAGTTGAGGCATCCTCATCCATAGGAGGGGAAGAAGCCATACAATATCAAGAACCTCCTTTTGGTCCCTTTGAGAATTTAGAAGGCGTCGAAAGTGTAACAAAGGTGTTTATGGAAAAAGATGTTTCAGTAACAATGTCAGGCACTCGAGCTAATCGTGCTAGTCTAATGGGTATCATTCCTGATGAGTTTGGTAGAACCACCTGGTTTAGAAAAGGATTGCTACCCCATCATATAAATGAATATTTGAATTTAATGTCACAGGATCCACGGGCAGTGCTCTTATCAAGCTCCTTTCAAGAAAAGTATGAGCTTAAAACAGGAGAATCTATTTTCATAACCTGGGGAGATCAAGGTTATTTCGAAGCCGTTGTTTATGCATTCATTGATTATTGGCCAACATATAACCCCAATATAAAGAACAGAGAAGGTGAAGCTCCCGACTTCATAGTAGCTAATTACTCCTATATTCGTGCTAAAATGGCCTTAGAGCCTTATCAAGTATGGTTATCTAAAGCACCAGAAGCTACTAGTGCAGAAATATATGATGATATAGAATTAAAGGAAATTAGAGTTGAGTCCTTGAATGACACAGACCAAACCATAATTAGGATGAAGAATGATCCTATGGTTCAAGGGACTAATGGAGTTTTAAGCCTAGGGTTTATTGTTTCCATGTTGATTTGCATGGCAGGATTTCTTATTTATTGGATATTATCCATACAAAGACGGGTTCTAAATTTTGGTATATTCCGTGCCATTGGTCTATCTAAAGGAAAAGTAATAGGAATACTGGCTGTTGAACAGGTTTTAATATCAGGATTTTCAATTGTAGTGGGGATAGTAACTGGAGTGCTTGCCAGTAAGCTGTTTGTACCAATGCTACAAATAGCCAGCAACGCCGAGGATCAGGTGCCGCCTTTCCACGTAGTCAGCAATCTTACAGATTTCCAGAGGATATCTGTTATTGTGTTTTTTATGCTGGCCATAGGTATTTCGGTTCTTGGATTCTTGATTTCTAAAATAAAAATAGCACAAGTTATCAAGCTTGGAGAAGATTAGGGGGGATTGTTGATGATTAGAACAGAAAACATATCCCGGCAATTTCAATCTGGGCGAGAAATCGTATATGCACTAAGGGATATAAATATAGAAATTAAGTCTAAGAGTCTCACCATTTTAAGAGGTCGCTCGGGATCCGGGAAAACCACTTTGATTAACCTAATGGGGGCATTAGACGCGCCTACTAAAGGAAAAATATTTGTTGATGAAAAGGAAATAACTTCTTTGTCTGAAGTAAAAAGGGATAGCTTACGAAGGAATGATATGGGTTTCATCTTTCAATCTATTGCATTAATGCCACTTATGACCGCTTACGAAAATGTGGAATTTGGGCTTAGGGTTGCTGCTTACGACACTACGGGCAGAAAAAAACGATCAGAGGACTGCCTAGCTATGGTAGGTCTTCAAAAGAGAATGCACCATTTACCTCAGGAGTTGTCAGGGGGCGAGCAGCAAAGAGTTGCCATTGCTAGAGCCATAGCACATAAGCCCAAGGTAGTATTTGCGGACGAACCAACTGCTGAACTGGATACTAATATGGGACTACAGGTAGTTAAGGTGTTGAAAGATTTGGTCCAGGAAGAAGGACTGACAGTAATTATGACCACCCATGATCCCAGCATGGTTGATATAGCAGACTGTGTATATACCTTGGAAGATGGTATGATAATAGACATGGGAGAATAGGGGGGCAGCTGAGATGATAATTTGTGATAACTTAGTTAAGATATATAAAACCACTGATTTGGAAGTTGTAGCCTTACAAGGACTTGACCTAACTGTTGAAGCTGGAGAAATAATGGCTATCATCGGTAACAGCGGAAGCGGGAAATCCACTTTACTAAATATGCTGGGAGGTCTAGATCGACCTTCTGCTGGAACCCTATTTGTAGATGACAAGGACTTGCTTAAATTTAATGATCAGGCTTTGGTAAAATATAAGCGAGAGACTGTAGGTTTTGTGTGGCAAAACAATGCACGGAATTTGATTCCTTATTTGACTGCTCAAGAAAATGTGGAGATGCCGATGATTTTCACAGGTAAAGCTAAAAGGGAACGTGCCAAGGAACTGCTAGAAATGGTTGGTCTGACACAAAGAAGGAACAACAAGCTAGGCCAATTATCTGGAGGGGAGCAGCAGAGAGTAGCCATTGCCATTGCATTAGCAAACAACCCCAAATTACTTTTAGCTGACGAGCCAACAGGGGCAGTGGATACTAAAACCGCTCAGCAGATTTTGGATGTGTTCCGGGAGTTTAACCGAACTTATGGGGTAACCATTGTTATAGTTACTCATGATAGGCAACTCTCACGTAAAGTGGACCGGGTGGTAGCAATCCGAGACGGTAGAACAAGCAGCGAATTTATTCGAAGAAGGTATGCTGACGAAATAGCTGAGCTAAACAGACCAATGGAGGAAGAACCATTGGATATGGAAACCCATGACGAGCTTGCCGTGTTAGATCGCAGTGGTAGACTACAAATACCCAGAGAATATCTGAATGCTTTGGGCTTAAAAGAGAAAAATAAAATCAAGGTTGAGCTGGATGGGGAGCGAATTATTCTAATGCATCCCGATGAGGCTTCCGGTAACTGAAAGGACGACATAATAGTATGAATCTTTTTGAAATAATAGGTCCTGTAATGACAGGGCCTTCAAGCTCGCATACAGCAGGAGCGGTGCGGATAGGAAATGCTACTCTTAATTTGTTTGGGAAAAAGCCAGACAAGGCTGTTATTCGGCTTTATAATTCCTTTTCCAAAACGGGACAAGGTCATGGAACAGATAAAGCATTGATTGCAGGACTCTTAGATTTTGCACCAGATGATAAGCGTATTGTCCATGGACCTGAGGAAGCAAGTAAAATGGGATTAGAGGCCCAAGTGGAATTTAGTGGGGATGATCCCATGCATCACCCTAATACAGCTGAGATTATTGTGTATCATGGGGATGAAAAAATGGAGGTTGTTGGGAAGTCAATTGGTGGAGGCAGAATAATTATATCCCGAGTAGATGGATATGAGACCTTTTACACTGGTGAATACCATGGATTAATGACCATTCACAATGATGTGCCTGGCATAGTATCCGATGTGACTGGCAGTCTGGCTAAAATGGAGGTTAACATAGCCTATATGCGTCTATACCGAAAAAGAAAAGGATCCAAGGTTATGATGATCGTTGACACGGACAACCCCATACCATTGGAAGTAAAGGACATGCTGAACGACCACCCTAATATTGAAAAGACAGTTATACTGAATCGGAAAAGAGGATAGCCCATGAATCTTATTAGCCTGGAAGAGATAGTGAAGCAGGCGGAGCAGGAAAATCGCAGCTTGCCTGAATTGATAAAGGAAAGAGAGTCTTTGGAGACAGGAATTACTATTGAAGAAATTACAAAGACTATGGATCAGATGTATGATGTTATGCTGGAAGGATATCATCAAGGAGTAGAATCGGACAACCGATCCGTCAGTGGCTTGACTGGGGGAGAAGGTTGGCGACTTATGAACTATGTCAAAGACAATAAAACTACATGTCTATATGCAAAGGCGGCTGCTCGGGCGATGGGGGTTTCCAATATTAACGCCTCTATGGGGCGAATTGTGGCAACACCTACTGCTGGATCATGTGGAATACTTCCTGGAAGCCTTATTACTCTTGCAGAGGAATATGACATAAGACGAGAGGATGTAGTGGACAGTCTTTTTGTCTCCGCTTATATAGGAAAGGTAATAGCAGATAACGCAAGTATTTCTGGCGCTGAAGGTGGATGTCAGGCTGAGTGTGGTAGTGCAGCAGCCATGGCAGCTGGTGCAGGCGTTTATCTATGTGGAGGAAATGCAAATCAAGTTAGCCAGTCCGTAGCCTTTGCTTTAAAGGCAGTTATGGGCTTGGTATGTGATCCTGTGGCAGGTTTGGTGGAAAGCCCATGTATCAAACGGAATGGTTTCGGAGCTGCCCAGGCACTGCTGGCGATGGATATGGCTCTTGCCGGAATTGAAAGCGTTATTCCTGCAGACGAAGTTATATCAGCTATGGGAGAAGTAGGCCGTGGGATGTCTGCCTCACTGAAAGAAACAGCGGAAGGTGGCATCGCAGCCACACCAACAGGCAAAAGACTTGAAAAATATTTGACGAAGTGAAGCAGGGGGACGGTTCTCGTGCTTCATCTGAACTTTTTCCTATTATATTATGTATAACAGTAGTCTGCTCTTGCTCTCCATTGAATATTTGATACTGTTCACTGCGAAGTAAAATAATAAATATATTCCAGTCGCTGTTGCACTCACGAATCAAACTAAAGCTCATATCAGCTGAAAATACTACACCTTCCAAACTCACTTCGTTCAGACAGTGAAAGGTGCTTAACGCATTTTCTGCTGATATTTGCTAAGGTTGATAATCGTTCCTGCAAAGGCTTCTTACATATGATTTATTATTTTTATATGAACAGTAACGAATATTTAAATCACGATATTTGTAGCTGTTAAGTATAATTGCTTAATAAGATAAAGCTCTGTTATAATAGAAAGTACAGGAGGTGTCGAATTTGGATAATGAGGAATTATTGGTTGCAATACAAGGTATGATGGAGGATGTTAAGCGTCATACAGGTGTCCTTGTTGAAGACTTACGGCGTGAGGTTAAAGCAATTGCTGAAGGGCATAGTATTCTGGATAACAAGATCGACAACGTGCAGCAAGAGCTGACTGGAGTAAAAAACGACGTCTCAGGTTTAAAACAAGATATGACTATTGTTAAAAATTATGTTATAGCTGTTGATGACAAACTTAACAAACACGATGTTATTCTCAAACGAATTAAATGAAGCAGGGGGACGATTCTCGTGCTTCATCTGAGCTTCTTCCTAAAAAATCTACCTTACTCTATTTCGTAAGGTGGATTTTTTTATGCTAAAACATATCACAGATTGAAGGATTTATATTATTAAGTGCAGAATTTAGCAATTATATAAAGATGTTCAAAGTCACAGCAGAAATATTGAAAACATGGGGGTGTATGAGATGGATAAAAAAGCTCTAATCGTACAAGGTGGATGGGATGGTCATGAGCCGGTGCAAGTAGCCGATGTGTTCAAAAAAACATTAGAAGAATCTGGTTTTGTTGTTGAATTATCAGATACGCTGGATTCATTTTTAGACAAGGAGAAACTTTTAAACTTGGATTTAATTGTTCCAGTATGGACTATGGGCGAAATTACCTCTGAACAACTGTGGCCTGTTATTGAAGCGGTAGCAGAAGGAGTAGGAATTGCTGGCTGCCATGGTGGAATGTGTGATGCATTTAGAAACAGTGTGCAGTGGCAGTTTATGACTGGTGGCAATTGGGTGTCTCATCCCGGCGGAGATGGTACAGAGTATGTTGTAAATATTAAAAAGGGATCCAGCCCAATTGTAGAAGGAATTGAAGATTTTGTAGTGAAGAGTGAACAATACTATCTCCATGTTGATCCTGCTATTGAGGTATTGGCAACAACTCGCTTTCCTGTTTTCGATGGTCCACATGCAACCAACGGAGTAGTGGATATACCACAGATATGGTCCAAGAGATGGGGAGCTGGCCGTGTTTTCTATAATGCTCTAGGTCATCATGCGGATATTTTTGAAATAGAGCCTGCATTGGAAATCATGCGTAGAGGCTTTTTATGGGCTGCTGAGGGAAAAAACATTGCTGAAAAAGAAGGTAATAAGATTTATAAAAACGTGAGAAAGATGTTTTGATTGGAGGTAAATAAATTGAATAAGGTTAAAGTAGGAATCATTGGCTGTGGGAATATTAGTGATATTTATCTACAAAATTGTGTTCAAATCTTCGATATATTAGAAGTGGTAGCTTGTGCCGATATTATTCCAGAGAGAGCTGGGGAAAAAGCAAAACAGTACAAGATACCCAAGGCCTGTTCAGTTGAGGAATTGCTAGCCGATCCTGAAATTGAGTTAGTAATAAATCTTACTATCCCTAAAGCTCATGCTGAAGTTTGTTTATCAGTACTTAATGCTGGAAAGAGTGTATATGTAGAGAAACCTCTTGCAATTACTCGTGAGGATGGAAAAAAGATATTAGAAACCGCTAAGAAAAATAGACTTTTAGTTGGAGGTGCACCAGACACATTTTTAGGTGCTGGAATTCAAACTTGCAGAAAAATCATTGATGATGGCCTTATAGGCTATCCAATAGCGGCTACCGCCTTTATGGTTAACCATGGACATGAGAGCTGGCATCCAGATCCTGAATTTTATTATAAGGAAGGCGGGGGCCCAATGTTTGATATGGGGCCTTACTATTTAACAGCCTTGATTACTTTAATGGGACCAGTCTCTAGAGTAACGGGTTCCACAAGAGTGACTTTTCCTGAGAGACTTATCACAAGCGAGCCTAAAAAGGGGAGCAGAATAGAAGTTGAAGTGCCTACACATATTGCTGGAATCATGGATTTTCATAGTGGAGCGATTGGTACAATTCTTACAAGCTTTGATATTTGGGGTTCACAGCTACCAAAAATAGAGATATACGGAAGCGCTGGTAGTCTGGTAGTACCAGATCCAAATACCTTTGGTGGACCGGTATTAATGCAGAAATCGAGTGAGAAAAACTGGATAGAGATGCCTTTATCTCATGGTTACGCTACAAACAGTCGAGGGCTAGGTGTTGCAGAAATGGCTAGAGCTATACGTAGCGGAACAAAACATAGAGCAAATGGTGAAATGCAGTATCATGTGCTTGATATTATGCATGGTTTCCATGACGCATCTAAAGAGGGTAGGCATATTATGTTGGAAAGCACATGTGAACAGCCAAGCCCGTTACCTAGTCAAGATTCCATTGAAATATAATGGATGGAATAATGATTCTTTCTATAACCACATATGATACAAGGGTAAATAGTCGGTAGTAAATTCGACTTGAACTGGTAATTACCTAAGGGTAAAGGAGATATGTCATGACAAATATATTTAAAAACATACCAATAATTAAGTATGAAGGCCCATCAAGTAGCAACCCACTATCGTTTAAATATTATGATCCAGACAGAGTTATAATGGGTAAAACAATGAAGGAGCACCTTCCATTCGCTATGGCATGGTGGCATAACCTTTGTGCAACTGGCGCTGATATGTTTGGTGTAGGCACTGCTGATAAGAGCTTTGGCTCAGAAGAAGGTACTATGGAGCATGCAAAGGCTAAAGTAGATGCCGGATTTGAGTTTATGGAAAAACTGGGTATAGAGTATTTTTGCTTCCACGATGTTGATTTGGTAACGGAAGGAAAAACTATTTCTGAAACCAACCAACGATTAGATGAAATTACTGATTATATTCAAGAAAAAATGAATGCCACAGGTAAGAAACTACTTTGGGGAACTGCAAACATGTTTAGCAACCCTAGATTTATGAATGGAGCAGGAAGCACCAATTCAGCAGATGTATTTTGCTTTGCAGCAGCTCAGATTAAAAAGGCTTTAGACTTGACAGTAAAACTAGGAGGCAAAGGCTATGTTTTCTGGGGTGGAAGAGAAGGATACGAGACTTTGCTAAACACAGACATGAAATTTGAAATTGAAAATATAGCAAAGCTAATGAAGATGGCAG
>JAAZEK010000376.1 GCA_012512335.1 Clostridiales bacterium
CTAAAGCAGTTCGTGCCACCATGGGTTCTATTTTCCGAATTCCCATATTCCAAGTGAATAATTCAGAAGCTTTACTGGAAGGTTCTCTTGCAAAAACAGATTGGCATCTTGTAGCCAGTGGATTACAAGGTGATGATGTGTTTGAGTGGCAAGGAAATTATCCAAAGATTGCATTGGTGATGGGGAGCGAATCTCACGGGGTAAGTTCATATGTAATGGACAAGGCCCATAGTGTGGTTCGTATACCTATGGTAGGCGGTTCGGAATCCTTGAATGCCTCAGTAGCAGCAGGAATTTTAACCTATGAAATATTCCGAAAAAGAAAAAATATGGACAGCTAGGGCCTTGAACAGGAAATTTTACTATGCTATACTTATGTAAAATAAGCCGTAAAGGAGTCTGACCCTATGGTATCCGAGTTCTTTTGGAGGATTTTTGAAACCACAGGTTCCCTGAAAGCGTATGTTCTATATAAAAATTTAATATTAAGCTAAATAAAGTCATGACGGAGAAAAGTAGATTGTTTTTGATTCTGATAGAGAGGGATTGCCACAGGCTGTAAGCTATCCTCTGAATCTGCAATTGAAGTTCACTCCCGAGCTGCAGGTCTGAACCTATTAGTAGGTCCTGCCGGTGTTTGCCCGTTACAGCAGACGAGATTTCAGATGAAATGAAATTGGGTGGTACCACGTGATTAAAGTCTTCGTCCCATACACACTATGGGATGGAGGCTTTTTTATTTGAAAGGAGATGTTCCATACAATGAGAGAAAAGTTGGAGCAATTAAAAATTAAAGCTATGGAAACTCTAGAAGGCCTTAATGATCTTGGTCAACTAGAGGAATTTCGTGTTAAATTTATGGGAAAGAAGGGGGAACTTACTCAAGTTTTGCGAGGTATGGGTAAGCTTTCTGCTGAAGAGAGGCCTGTCATGGGTCAACTTGCCAATGAAATTCGAGATTCCTTGGAAGAGGAATTAACTAAAAAAACAAATGTATTAAAGGAATCAGCCTTGGAGAAACGGCTTGCTGAGGAAGCTATCGATGTTACCATACCGGGTAAAATTCCTGAATTAGGGAATCTACATCCGATTACAAAAACATTAAATGAGCTAAAGGATATCTTCTTAGGAATGGGTTTTGATGTTGCAGAAGGCCCAGAGGTGGAATGGGACAGCAATAATTTCGAGGCGCTAAATATTCCAGTGAATCATCCAGCTAGGGATACACAGGATACTTTTTATATTAACGATAATATTTTACTGCGCACTCAGACATCACCGGTACAGATACGTACTATGCTGAAACAAAAGCCTCCTATAAAGATAATTTGTCCAGGTAGAGTGTATCGATCCGACGCAGTGGATGCCACTCATTCTCCTATCTTTCATCAGATAGAAGGTCTAGTAGTCGATAAAAACATTACCATGGGAGACCTAAAAGGTGTTCTAGATGTCTTTGCCAAGCAAGTATTTGGGCCTGATACCAAAACGAAATTCCGTCCTCATCACTTTCCATTTACCGAGCCTAGCGCCGAGGTAGATGTAAGCTGTGCTATTTGTCATGGTGAGGGCTGCCGAGTATGCTCACACACAGGCTGGATTGAAATTCTTGGTGCAGGTATGGTTCATCCCAAGGTGCTGCAAAACTGTGGTATCGATCCCGAAGTTTATAG
>JAAZEK010000037.1 GCA_012512335.1 Clostridiales bacterium
AGTAAAAACTGCCGTACTATTATCCCAACGGTTTCTTATAGTTGGCCTACCTCTACGCATGTCTGATTTATCAATAATATCGTCATGCACCAAGGTAGCCATATGTATCATCTCTATGGTCGCTGCCATAGGAATCAGTTTATCTTCATTATATTTTCCAAATCGTCCTGCCATTAGAACCATCGCTGGGCGTAATCGCTTTCCACCAGCTAAAAGTAGATCATCTACTGCATCAGATAACACCCGCTGATTGGACCTTAAAGACTTCCGGATATAATCGTCTATCTTATCAATGTCATCACAAACATCCACATAATTCTTCCAAGCTCTCATTCTTTCTAGTAGCCCTCCTGAGTAGTTAACTGCTATTCACATGAAAAGCCTTGCTGTCTAAAAACCTAATGATATATTTTGCAGCCAATCCGATAAAATTACCTGTAACAACTGAGGATAGCATCATAATCGGTAAATAGCTAAATAGTATTCCTATGGTGCCATATAACAAGGATGCCACCAACAGCTGTCCAATATTATGAAATACCGCTCCGGCAACACTGATTCCTAAAAGGCTAAAATATTTATTAAAACGATAATACATTATTGCCATGATTACACAGCTTAAAATTCCACCAGCCAGACTGTACATTATTCCAGTTGGGCTTCCTCCAAGCATCGGCCCTAAAACAGAGCGAATTAATACCACTGTCATAGCTTCCCCAAAACCAAACATATTAAGACATACCATGGTTACTATGTTTGCCAAACCCAGCTTTGCTCCGGGAGCTAAAGGGGGAATAAAGTGCTCGAAATAGTGTAGAACAAGAGCCATTGATATGAGTAAAGCCATAAGCACCATTTTTCTACTTTTATTCATAACAAAATACCCTTAGGATGCAATGTCATCTAAAGGAGCCTCTCCTTCCTGGTTCCCAATAATACGGACAACCACTTTATTAGGTAGACAGACTATGGTTTGACCAGGCCTGTTGATTTTAGCTGCAGTAACACAAAGTTGGTCAGGGCAGCTGGCTTCTCGGATTGATACCCCTACACTTGTTAGAATCAACTGATTGTACAAACCATCTCCTGCATCAACAAGGATTTCTCTTGTGTCTTCGCCCATAGGTAAATCGTAAGTTCCCCATATGGTATTATCCACTTCTATTATAACTTGATTGTGTTCCGAGCCCCTACCCATCCAGCTAAGCCCAGCAAAGCTACCTACCACTAGTAGGATAATGAATAGATAGACTAGAACATCGCCTATACGAAACGGAATTTTCATCCGGAAATCTCCTTTGAATTTATATCATGATTCTACTGCAAATAGTCTTGCATTGTCATTCAGAGGCTCTTGCGACGAAGATCTTGAAAGCAGAAGATGATAAGCTCAGATTCTTCACTGTGTTCAGAATGACATAAACAGGGGCAGAACATCCAAAAATGAGTTCTTGCGGTGGAATCTAGTATTCATAATATTTTCATAATATTTAAGTATAAAAAATAATATGTAGTATTCCACAAAGGATGGG
>JAAZEK010000377.1 GCA_012512335.1 Clostridiales bacterium
GGATTAGGTCTGGTGGAGATGACCCGAAAAAAAGTGCGTAACCGCTTAACATATTCTTTACTAAAACCATGTCCTTATTGCAGTGGCACCGGAAAAGTATACTCCGAAAGCATGGTGCTGGCCAAGCTGGAAAAAGAGCTGGAGCGAATGACTCAGGGTAACAGTCTTTACGGCGTTTTGGTGGAAGTACATCCAGCAGTTGCAAATCTGTGGATGGAGGAAGACGGTAGAGGTTTAGAAATTTTGGAAGGTGCTTTAGAAAGCAGAATCCTATTGAGGGTTAATAATTCCTTGCATGTGGAAGATGCTAATCTTATGCCCTTGCAGAGTCAAAATGAAGCACAAGAAGTGTTACACTCCCAAGAGGAAGTTGTATATACAACTAGGTTTGATTTTAGTAGTACTGCAAGATAGGAAAAAACCGTTATAATTGTTTTTTCCTATTGATATTCCATATGTTTTTGCATATAATAAAAGTGCACAATGCATTTTAAACTTTAACTCCAACAGATTTAGTAGGAGTGAAGGGCAACTTATAAAAGTGGGTGTATTGATGCAGAATAAACGCCAGTGCAGGAGGATTACGGATATGACCCGTATATACCTTTTAACACTGACATTGAGCCACGGAATCAGCTCCGTACAATGACCAAGAGCAAAATCAATCGGTGATGCTTTGTCCGGAGCCTAATTTTCCAGTAGCCGGTGCCAGTCAGTAGTAATAAAAATTAGCAATATAGCTCTCCTTTTAATTGACAAAGTGAGCTGAGTTTGATTGCTTGTTTTTCACATGCTTTTATAGCGTAATCATTGGTACCGATATTCTGCATTCCATCTACTTCTGACCTTGTTGGGCAGGTTCTCGCTTTTTATTTTCTATTTGAAAAGCGGGTTGATGTGCGATGTATTTTAAACTGGTATTTTGAGCTGTGGACGGTATTACCGTTCCGCGGCTTTTTTGTATGTCCAGAACTTATTTGCCTTGCTTGCTGGTTTTCCCAGCAAGCTACCATTCATGGTTGTTCTGCCATATCTAGTCGCTGTTTGGTTTTGCATACTCCCAAATCTAAAGGAAGTTTATGAAATAGACAAAATCACGGGACATGATACAGGAGGGAAAATCATGAGTTTATTGACAATACAGAATGTAAAAAAAGAATACCGAAATCAAACCGTACTCAATGGTGCAAGCTTGCAGGTAAGTAAAGGAGAAAGGCTGGCTTTGATAGGTCCGAATGGCTCTGGAAAGACGACCTTGCTGAGGATAGCCATGGGATTGGAGGAACCAGATAGTGGAAATGTTATCCGAGCCAGGCAGAGTAGTATTGGTTACCTGTCCCAAGATCTAAATGAATTATTACAAGGAGATTCCTCGGTCCGGACTGCCATGGACTATGATAAGGTGATTCTGATGGAGAAAATGCTGAGGGAGACAGAGGCTCAAATGACCTTAGCAGTTCAGCATAAGGATGCGGAGTATGAACGTATTTTCAAAAAATATTCCGAGTTGGTAGAAGCATACGAAGCAATGGACGGATATACCATTGAGTCCAAAATAAAAGCTATCCTTCTCGGGTTGGGCCTCAGAGAAGAAGCACTACTGCTACCTGTTGAAAAGCTCAGCGGTGGTGAGAGGATGAGGGTAGTACTGTCTCGCTTGCTACTGGAAGAGCCGGATCTGCTCATTCTGGATGAACCGACCAACCATTTGGATATTCGGGCCATAGAATGGCTGGAGGATTTCCTGAAAAGATTCTCTGGTGGAGTGCTACTGGTATCCCATGATCGCTATTTTCTGGACTCTGTGGCCAATCGAACAGCGGAGCTATCCAGTGGAACCGTTACAGAGATTAGCGGAAACTATTCGACCTTTATGGAACAAAAACAAAGAAAACAGGAATATATACAACAGGAAAAAAGAAGACTACGGCATCAGATGAAGGAAGCTAACCAGCTGACCCAAAAGCTAATGAGTATGGCAAAGAGCAAGGCTGCCAAGAGCAGGATGAAGACAACCCAGCGATTGAATGAGGAGCTTTCCGCTACTATAGCAAAAACGGTTGAAAGAGAGCATCTTAAAAGACATGATGGACCCAAGCTTAAGTTTGCGCATGCCAGTCATATTAGTGCGGAAATTGCAAAAGCGGAGAACCTTCATAAGCGTTTTGGGAATGTGATACTGTTTTCTGGTGCAGATTTCTTAATAAAAGGTGGGGAGCGAGTAGGTATCATTGGACCTAACGGTTGCGGGAAGACAACATTAATCCGAATACTGCTGGGCTGGGATACAGATTTTGAAGGGACGGCTTGCCTGGGTTCCTGGGTTCGATACGGTTATATTGGGCAAGAGCTTTCCTTTGCAGATGAAAGCAGGACGATTATGGAGGAAATCATGGCAGAAAAGGAAATGCTAATCAGCGAAGCACACCGACATCTAGCACGGTTTCAATTCTATGGAGATGAAACTAACAAACAGATATGTGTTTTGAGTGGGGGAGAGAGGATGCGCCTTACTCTAGCAAAGCTGATGCTAGAGGAACCTCATTGTCTTGTTCTGGATGAACCGACAAACCATCTGGATGTCTCAGCCAGGGAAGCTTTAGAGAAAGCAATATTGGATTTTAGAGGGTCCGTTATAGCTATATCTCATGACCGTTATTTTCTTACCCGTTGTGTCAACCGAATCATGGAAATCCATAATGGGAAGATATCGATGTATGAAGGAAACTACCAGACATATCGGCAGGAAAAGCAAACAGAGCAGACACAATCTATCAATTTACAAAAACAAAAGGTAGAGGCTGTAAAGAAAAAAGAAAGTATGATCTCTTCTTCCACTAATGCTGATCTGGCTAGCTTGGAAAATGCGATTATAGAGCTTGAGGAGGAAGTCCGAGTCTTGGAGGAATCTTTTAATGAAGAAACTCCTTATCTGAAATACGAGGAGTATCGAAAACTGCAAGAGCAGATTGATGAGCTATACGCTTCCTGGAATAGTATACAGTAATAGTAGATTAAATATACTGTTGTATGTTCACTATCTTTTTGACCCTATCCAGTGTTTTGGTGCTTTCAGTTCTTACTCTTGTTAATTTCTCCGA
>JAAZEK010000378.1 GCA_012512335.1 Clostridiales bacterium
AGTCGACAAATCAAAATTTGAAGTTCAAAAATCAATAGATAAGCTAGAACTATTGAAGAGCTCGCTTATACAGCAATATTTCGGTTAAGGAAAGAACAATGAAAAGCTTCCCAAAAGACGAAGAATCTCGTTCGGTAGGATCACGTGCAAGAGCAATTGTTCACTATCGTTTTAATTCGGACCATTGGGAATATAGAGAGCCAACCGGAGTAGATATCGGCGTAGATTGTATGCTGGAGCTTACCGAAAATGATCAATGGTATGGCAATACGATCAGCTGCCAGATTAAAGGAAGAAGCACTCCAGATTTTAATACTACACGAGAGTACATTTCAATACCAATTAAAGTAAGCACAGTTAATTATGGGTTATCTATCCCAAATTCATTTTTGCTTCTATTAGTAGATGTTAAGACTGAGACAGTTTACTATTTGCCAATTAAAGAATATTTTATTGAGAATCCGGGTTATTTTGACAAATTATATGGGGATCAAAAAGAAATAACCTTAAGAATTCCGATTGAAAATATAGTCTCAGATAATGATGCGGAATTGCAAAGAATTGCTAAATACAGATATCTGTCTGATCCGGAGAACGGAATAAGAAGAATAATTTAGTCTCTTTTTTTGTGAGTAGTATGTTAATACATTACTCCTGGAGGTGTATTGACATGAAAGAAAAACTTATAAATGATATCGTGCAGGAAATGGCTCCTTATTTGGACAATGATCAGAAAAGAAAACTTAACGAAGTTCTTGTTCTAAAACTATGGGATAAAAAGTTTGCGGATCCAGTACATTGTATTCAAAAGGAAAGGTTGCAAACAAACCCCGAATTACTTAGGAAGTTTTTAACCGCAAAAAAGATCGAAGGATGTAGCGATAAGACATTGAGATATTACAAAGCCACGATTTCCAAGTCACTAAATATGCTCAATCTTCATATTATAAAGATCACTACAGACGATTTGCGACAATATCTTTCTGATTATCAAAGAATTAATGATTGCAGTAAAACAAACATAGACAACATACGAAGAATTCTTTCAAGCTTTTTTACATGGCTGGAAGATGAGAATTATATTATAAAAAATCCAATTCGCAGAATTCATAAAATCAAGACAACGTCCTCAATTAAAGAGCCGTACACTGATGAGACTATTGAGTTGATAAGAGATGGTTGCAGAAACATAAGGGATCTCGCAATAGTCGACATGCTTTCTTCGACTGGCATGAGAGTCGGAGAGCTAGTACAGTTAAATATTTCTGATGTTGACTTCGATAACCGTGAGTGTGTAGTTTTCGGCAAAGGAGGAAAAGAGAGACCGGTATATTTTGATGCTCGTACAAAAATACATCTAAAGAATTATCTAGCATCCAGAACTGACAAAAATCCCGCGCTGTTTGTGTCTTTGCAAAGACCATTCAGAATGTTAGAGATAAGCGGTGTTGAAAACCGCCTGAGAGACTTAGGAAATAAATTAGGCCTTGAGAGGGTGCATCCGCACAGATTTCGGCGGACTCTAGCAACTAGAGCTATAGATAAAGGAATGCCTATAGAACAAGTTCAGAAGCTTTTAGGCCACTCAAAAATTGATTCTACCATGCTGTACGCAATGGTGAGTCAGAACAACGTCAAGATGTCTCACAGAAAGTGCTTTTGCTAATTCAAATCCCGATTTGTGGAGATGTTTGGGGATCCGGTAATTAATGAAAAAGCATGGAAAATCAACACGTTTGGTGATATTAGTAATGTGCGACAGGGGTTACAAATCCCTGTCAGCAAAAGAATTAGCACTTTTGAGGATGGATGTCATGAATATATTACAGTAGCATATATTAATAATAATAAAAAACGAGAATATATTAAAAACCCTAAGAACACAGTTGTATGCAATAAAAATGATATTTTGATGACGAGGACAGGCAACACAGGACTTGTAATTACTGATGTTGAGGGTGTTTTTCATAATAATTTTTTTCTGGTGGACTTTGACAGGACGAAATATCACAGAGTATTTTTATATTATTATTTAAATCTCGATTATATACAAAGGGATATTGTGAAACGAGCGGGAACCTCAACTATTCCTGACTTAAACCACAAAGATTTTTATAAAATAATTATATACGAACCACCAATTGAGCGACAAAATCAATTTGCTAATTTCGTTGAAGTAGTCGACAAATCAAAATTTGAAGTTCAAAAATCAATAGATAAGCTAGAACTATTGAAGAGCTCGCTTATACAGCAATATTTCGGTTAAGGAAAGAACAATGAAAAGCTTCCCAAAAGACGAAGAATC
>JAAZEK010000379.1 GCA_012512335.1 Clostridiales bacterium
AACTGCTGTTTTCGCCAGCTTTATCTGATTTACTTGCTAATCTAGCGTTTGACAAATAGTTTATTGTTTTATGCAACGCTAGTGTATTATACTACAATTTTTAAAGGTTATTTACATAAAACTCCTGACTGATTTTTTTAATCACTTAATCTAACATATTAACAGATACAACATTATCTTTTGAAGCCACTATTCTATTATATACTTCAGTGGCTATAGCTAAATCCAAGCATCCCATCCCAACAATTGCTGCCACAATACGCTGTTCATCATTATCACGACCTCCAGCTTTTCCTGTAACAACATCAGGTAGCTCTGCTGCAAAAGATTTTTCGTTAATAAGCCCTTTTTCAGTCATTTCTTTAAAGTTTCCACGATGAAGACCTTGTGCGATTTGGTCTACAAATAGCTTGTCAGATTTAAGCGAGAGTTCTTCAGATATCTCTGTATATGACCCCATTGTCATTACAAGCCCACCAGCTTTAATCCATGGTTCTTCTACAAGCACAGCACAAGCAGATGTGATAGTAATCACTACATCAGCCCCATAACATCCTTCTTCATTAGAATCACATGATATTAATTTAAAAGGTGCATTAGGAAATCTGGCTATGAAGCGCTCACGGGCCTCAACATTGATATCACAAACCCGGACTTCCTTTATATTCAATATACGGCTCATACAGTCTAAACAGTGGAACCCCTGTAAACCAGCACCAATTATTGTTACAACATCGGTCTTTGATGCAAGATATTTGGCAGCAATAGCAGGCTGTGCTCCTGTACGATAGTTGGATATCCAATCGCCGCACATAACAGCACGCAAAAAACCACTATCAGGATCAGTAAGTAGCATATTTGCTTTGATGTAAGGCATCCCACGCTTGAGATTATTTGAATAACCGCCCACAATCTTTACTCCCGCGACATTGAGAGGAGCAATATATGAAGGCATGGAGTTGAACCATCCATACACCCCTGCTGTTTCCATATTAGTCGTAACCTTCGAAGGCATTATGATTTTACCTTCACTATACCATCTCCACGTTTGCTCCACCAATGATATAGCATCTTCTACCGAGATATATTCTTTGATTTGCTTATCTGTTATTATTAGCGTCTTCTCGACCATTTGCTTCCCTCTTTTTCTTTCTATACTTTATATGCATTTTACTCATAGCGCATCCATTCCCACTATGCTGCAAGTAGTCAGCAGTAGCGCCAATATTAATATTAATAGAGCTTTTTGCTTTGTACCCTTTTTCAATAATTTCTTTGAAGAAATCAAATTTTATCTTCAAGAAAAGTACTAGACAAAGCTATTACAATCGTTAACTCCCATTTACTTGAAAATCCAGCCCAAAAAAAGCACCTTTAATAAACATCAGCGTCAAACCAGTTTTTAAAGTTTAAACAACTACTGAAATTCATTATGTTATGTGGATAAGTCTTTTTATTTATGTGGATAACTTATGCGCTTTGGACAAGGCTTCGCATTTTTTCTGCCTGGCCTTCCTTTATTCTACCTACAGCCATCGCCAGCATTACGCATAATGCTATACCACATCTTACCCTCATCTTCTTTATTCCACGAATATAATGCTTTTCAAACCCAAACGATTCATCCAATCTACTGTTTACTCTTTCAACAGCTGTCCTCTTGTTATAGGTTCTTTCCCATTTATAGCTTGTTCGGTCAATCGGTGTGAATATCCTTCGATCTATATCAATATCAATTCGAATCCCTTGTTTTACTTGGCACTTGTCTATGTACTTGCATTCTATTCCATAGTGTTTAGCAGGGCAGAGTTTTTTTAAAGTTCCGTGGATTTTTCTATCCTTTTCAAAGCCTCCTACACACATCTCTCGTTCTTTACCTGTCTCCATACAAACGCAATATACAGTGCCTTTGTAGTCATAAATTACGTTCTCGCAATCCAGTAGCTGCCGTGTTTTATCCGAATCCTTCCACATATTACGAATATCAATAACAGGCTTTATTTTAAGGTCATCCCATAATTTTTCGATTAACTTTGTGTCATCATAGCCTCTGTCAGCTTCCAATGTCTCGCACCCGTCTACTAACTCAGGATGCACTTTATTAAGTTCATCTATCATTTTATGTGCTTGTATAACTTCTGATGTAGAGGCTTTTGTTAGTTTATAGGCAACAGGCAGTTCGTAGTCAGCATCCACTATTAAATGTAATCTATAACCAAACCACGACACTACTTTTGACCATGCTGTTCCATCCTCCTTAGTCCCTTTATATTCCTTCTTCCCCCAGTTTGCATCTAGATCACGTCGCCCGTCTTCTTCCGTATTCTTACTTTCCCCAGTAGAAAGAGATGAAATAGCTTTTCCGTCTATTGCTAAATTCTTACCGAATCTAGGCAATAATTCCTCCAGTTTATTTACCAAATCGTCAAATATTTTATTAACTATCTCTTCTTTTTCAAATAACTTTTTAAAAAACCTAGAATATACATACGCATCAGGAACTTTTCCCTTATGTAAGCCACACATAAAACGCAATTGTCCATTCCTTGATAATTCGCGCCGCAAGCTCTCTATGGAAGGGTGCTGAAATACTACACCAGCTAAGATCGAATTCCACATCGCCCTTACAGGAAAATCATCCCGACCTTTTCCCCTCTCTTTTTCTAATTCCTGCATTAACTCCTCATCAGGCATATATTCAAGTACCAAGCGTAATCTTTCCAAATCTCCTAAAT
>JAAZEK010000380.1 GCA_012512335.1 Clostridiales bacterium
ATATGATGATTTTGGCATTTGAGCCGCGTTTTATCTGGTTGAATGGATTTAACACCTTCGATTCAGAGCTGTTAAGTATCTTTTTTAACAGGAAGCCTCAGTTCGATAATCGAATCCCATGTCAAACAGCAATGAGTCATATTGTGAAGAAAGAGTTATTTGAAATTCAAAAGGAATATACAGATAAACTACCTAAATATGAGGATATAATAAAGGTAAAAACCTTAAATTTGCTTACCCTATTGAACCGGCACTATATAAATGATGTGAACATTAATCCTATTTCAACTGGAATCAAAACCGAAAACCTAGCCCTGATCAATAAAGTAATGGAGTATATTGATGATAATATTTCAGAGAATTTGACTCTGGAAAAACTCTCGAGCATAGCTCATATGAACCCATCATACTTCTCTACACTATTTAAGAAGTACAATGGGCTATCCATATCTGAATATATCCTAAAGAAAAGAATTCTGTTATCCATAGAATTATTAAGGAAAAAGGGAGATTCTATATTATGTATCGCTCAAATGTGTGGCTTTCGTAGCTCTGCTAATTTCTATAAATACTTCAAGAAGCTAACTGGCAAAACTCCAAGCGAATTTAGGAAGAGCGTGCTCTAGTATGAGCTAATTCTAAATTACTAAATATATCTCCCTGGCTTGGTATATTGTAGTTGTTTATGGTATGATTCTTTTGTTTTTGAATAGGAGCTATGGTATAGTAAATCATGCACTGGAATTCATAGGATTAAACAGAATAGATATTCTTTCAAATCCAGATTTTTTTGTTCTATTTATGTTTGGTTAGGTGTATGGCAAGGACTTGATTGGGGTCCTAACAATATTTTTAGAGAGATTCCAAAAGCAGACAAAATTAAAATTCGGAGGTTTTAACATGAGTAGTAGACCCATTAAAATCGGTATTGCTGGAATTGGACGAGCTGGCTGGGGAACGCATTGCGAGGAGCTTAAAGGACGCGAAAACGAATTTGAAATTGTAGCTGCCTGTGACATATTAGAATCACGGCGAAATAAGATGGCGGAACGATACAACTGCAAGACTTACGAAAAAATTGAAGATATGATAGCTGATCCTAATGTAGAGCTGGTGGATATTGCTACACGCTCCAAAGATCACTTTGACCATGCTATATTGGCTTTAAGAGCCGGTAAAAGTGTAATCCTGGAAAAACCAATATGCCTTAATTATGGTCAAGCATTGAAGCTTAAGGAAGAGTCTGAAAAGTCTGATGGTCAGCTTTATATTCGTCACAATAGACGCTTTGATCCCGACTTTTTACATGTTCTAGAGATAATAGCTTCAGGTATATTAGGTGATGTTTATGAAATACGTTTAGCGCGTCATTCATATAGTCGAAGAGATGATTGGCAGACAATTATAGAACACGGTGGAGGCCAGTTATTGAACTGGGGTCCGCATATTGTGGATCATGCGCTGCGTTTTCTAGAGTCACCTGTATCGGATATGTATAGTGATTTGAAACTAATTGCTGCAGCCGGTGATGCAGAGGATCATCTTAAGATTATTTTAAAAGGTGAAAATGGTCGATTGGTGGACCTGGAAATCAGCGGAGGAGTGGCTATTGGATCTCCAACATACCGTGTGTTTGGGAGTAAAGGCAGTTTGGTGCTGACAGGTGACAAGATTAAACTAAAATACTTAGACCCTGAGGTAGAGCTTGCAGATAAGGCGGCTAATCCAGGAACTCCTGGGGAAACATTTGGAACGCCTGAACAGCTTGTTTGGATAGAAGAAGAAATCCCTGTGAAAGCAGGAGATAACTACGTCATTTGGGATATGCTCTATGAGTCTATACGCAATGGTGTTGAATATCCGATTTCCTTAGATGAAGCACTTGAAGTAATGAAGGTAATTTCATCCGTGAAGAAAGATACTGAATTTGATAATTAAGGAGTGACTTCCTCGAACGTTACAGAAGGATTTTTTTCCTTATGCCAGGTACAGATGGTGATTATGTGCCTAATCACTAAACAGTTAACATTCCAATGGCACAGGTTAAAGAAGAACCAGCTTATACGGAGGGTATTTTCTATTTGGCTAGGTCAGCTAATTCTGAATGGCTATATAGAAACCGACACGCGATAATGTAATTATGCAATAAAGTGATACCTAGGCATAACCCTTGGTATCACTTTATATATAGCTTATTTTGCCAATGCTTGCATGGCAGATTTTTGAGCAATCTTAATCTCTTCTTCAGAAACTGGTTGATCGAATTCAGTTAAGCTGTTGCCTTCTACATCATTACCAGTTAAATATCCGTACCAAGTTAATGCGATGGTATACCTTCCAACTCCAAAATCAGCATGGAATGTATCCCGGTGAACTTTTACGATTCCATTAGCTAAAAGATTCTGTAAGCACTGTCCTGCAGGAATAATTCCGTCAACATTTATATCCTTACCAGCTTTGGCATATGCCGACTCTAAATCATGAAACATGTCTTCCTGATTTTCATATTGCATACTTTCTAACCTTTCGCTTCCTTGCTCGTATGCCCAGGTCTGATGTAATAATAGCTTTGATTTAGGTGCGTGATAGCGCACATATTTAGAGAGCTCTTGAAGATATGGTTGATATGAGTCGTAATATGGGCTATACGGACTTGCTTGCTGTAGAGTAATGTAATCCCAGTTATCACTTTGTATGGCTTCTTTCATCGTCACCATAATGCCAGTACTTTCGCCATTAAACTCAAAGGAATATGCCTTTGCATCGTTGTTCATATTGATAAAGTGGCGGGAGAGTGAACAGCCTCCTATATAAAGATTCACGCATTTTAAATCAACACCGTCAGCTTTAGCTACCTTATGTAAATACCTGTGAGCGTCCTGTGAAAAGCTATTTCCAATGGATAATACTTTCATTTTTCTATTTACCTCCAAGTTATTATTTTGTAGTTGATATATTGTAGTTGATACCGCAATTATCATATGTTTCAAGTATCATATCTATCCTAGCATATCTATCATGGACGCGCTATATGCATTTTTAGATTGGAATGCATAATTTCAGGTTAACATTAATTGTTACTG
>JAAZEK010000038.1 GCA_012512335.1 Clostridiales bacterium
AGGTTACAGTAGGAGACATAGAGGCATACCAGAATATCCTCCAGCAGGTGAAAGAAGAGCTGGAATCCTTCTGCAAAGTAAATAATCTGGACCTTGCCGTCCTCATGCTTACCAGTTTAGTTATGGGCGGCACAGAACTAATTATTGCGGGCGGAGAAAAGTGGCTTGCTCAAATTGCCTTTGAAATGGAAAAAGGTGAGGATGATGTTTTTATAAAAGGGATGTTCTCTCGGAAGAAGCAGGTAGTGCCGAAGCTTATGGAACGAGCATATACATGATAAAAAGTGTGCCGCTTGTTGCTGAAAAAGTATTTTCGCGGTACCTTTTTTGTATTAATATATGATTATTAGTCCTCGCAATGTGGTGGACATCAAGGTGATATGAGTGGTGAATTGGGTTTGTAAACAATAAATGAATTTTTAAGAGAGTATGTGAAAGTAACCCAACTCTTATGATATAATAAACACACGAGGAAACAAAGACTTTGAATCATAGGGTTGAAAAGGGGAAGATGTATGAAATGAAAGTACCAAGAATAATGGTTTGCGTTACCCGTCAGAAAACCTGTGAGCGACTGATTCAAATAGGAAGGAAGCTTGTAAATGGAGAAGGTAAGCTGACAGTCGTCCATGTGATAAAGGCGGAGGCAAATGTACTGGGAAATCCCGATGAAGGAGAGGCATTAGAATACCTGTTTCAAGTTTCTAAGCAGGCAGGTGCGAATATGGCAGTACTACGCTCTGATGATATTCTGAATACTCTTCTTGATTATGCAAAGAAGAATCATATTACTGAAATAGTTATGGGAGAATCGCCAGATCCAGGGAGTAGAAATTCTATTATTCGTAATATGGAGCATATGCTTCCCAGTATTAAATTCAATGTAATTCCTTTATTAGAAGTTTAAAGATTAATGATAATACAATGAACTTTTAGAAAAAGATTATTAGCTCTTGAAGAGCTATGAAGACATGAAAATTAAACAATAGCTAGCATTAGTCAAAAAAGGAGAGGCATATTGCCTCTCCTTATCAAAATCAATCCACATTAAATGCCCTTTAACCTGGGAAAATCGTTGGGCATTGTGGCGGTATTACAGGGGCTGGACATTGCTCTACTATTGCCTCACGCGGCATACAGAGGTCTGCTGTTAATTCTAATGTTACAGGCGCTATTGTCTGGATACTTTGACAAACAAAAATTTGCGTACCAAAACTTAAAATAGCACCAGTATCGTCTGTGTTGATAACTGCTAAGCATGAAAAGTCTGAGATTCTAACAACTAATGATGTTCCTACTGGTGCACACAAAAAGGCCATTTCCATAAAATTAAAAGATACTGGATCAGATGTTATAAGGAACATAGTTCCTGTAGCAGGATCAGTACCGGTAACTTCTAAAACTACATAAATTGTCTTTCTAAACATAACTCTTTGAAGCATTACTAAGCTTCCGTTCACTTCAAACTGACGGTCCTGCCTAGGGGCAGTCTCGGTGACCGCTACTTCCGTATTAATCGGTAATGGAGTACCTTCTGCATCAGTTAAAAAGCATCGGACATTGACATTTACAGCATCTGCTGGTATAGTTACAGGCAAATCACCAACTGGTATTGTAGTCGAACCGGTTGAATCGCCTAAAATCCAGTCGTATACTTTTTCTGTGTTAACACATAAGACTTCTTGAAGAATTTGTTTTGCATTCGCTCCCATTATTCTACTCCTTTCGCTTACAAACTTATAATACCAGTCTATGTAACCCTAATAATATTTGTTACAATTTGCGGCTGTAACGTTTGAATCATTCATAAAGCACCAAGTCAAAACAGGAATTTTTGAATAATTATTCACGTTAAACATGAATGTTCATATAATGAAATATATGTATCATTTATAAGGAGTGGAAATTTATATGAACGGGCAAAATCAAGAGTACCAAATAAAATTATTGAGGACACAAATAAAAGAATGCAGAAAAAAAATACATTTAATTGAGATTGAAAATGAAAAACGCTTCCATATGATACAGACACTTGCAAAACATTTGGATATGGAAGGTAATAAAAATGTAGATATGAGCCATATAGATTATTTAACTGTACAAAGCTTTAATAAAGTTATAGATGAATTAAAGGGTCAGATGGAGGAAATCCAATCTAAGCAAGCAACTCATGTTAAAAGTATAGGTTCAGTAGATTCAATTCCTGAAAGCCGAGACTTATCTAGTGAATTATCTGACCAAAATGATATAGACGAACTAAAAAAGATGGTAACAGAAATTTACCAATTGGTGCATAATAATCAAAGAGGAAGTTCACAGCCATTTTCCCAGTTACGTCAACATAATGACCAAAATAGCAATAGTACTACATTTAGAGATTTACAGGAGACTGGAAAGAACGATGGCAACACAAATATACAATATAAATCAGATTCAGTCACTACTTATCCATCAAATATTCCAAATCAGCAGATGCCCACAAGTGTAGATAGAGCTAGATTTACATCACACTATAGCGCTAAGATGATACCTAAAAAAACAGAGATAGAAAACCAAGGGGCAAAGCAAGATAAGCAAAGCACTGACACAAAATCTTATAAAGAAGATATGGAAAACCAAACACAGGGAATAATTAATCACACCCCTGATGTCATATCTAGTAAAGTGGAAATAACAAATCAATCGCAAAATGCAATTGATTCTGCTATGAAAAATGATAATGACGTAAAAGATAATCAGAAAAAAAGGAATAGCCTGTCGTCATTTTTTTCAAATAGGAAGTAACAGTGAAGAGTAAATAATCGGGAGGATATGTTTGTTACATATCCTCCCAGTATAATGTTTACTGTTGATCCCGGATTTCAACTCTACGGATTTTACCACTGATAGTTTTAGGCAATTCTTTGACAAAGTCTATGATTCGAGGGTACTTATAAGGTGCCGTAACCTTTTTTACATGGTTTTGCAGCTCTAGTACCATTTCATCACTGGGTTTATAACCCCTGGAAAGGACAACTGTAGCCTTGACTATCTGTCCTCTAATCTCATCTGGCACAGCTGTAATAGCACACTCCAAAACAGCAGGGTGCTCCATCAGAGCACTTTCTACCTCGAATGGCCCAATTCGGTATCCTGAACTTTTAATAACATCATCAGATCGGCCTACAAACCAGAAATAACCATCTTCATCGTACCAGGCCATATCTCCAGTGTAGTATTTATCATCGTGCCAAACTTTCTCTGTCAGCTCTTTATCTCGATAATATTCATCAAACATACCCAGAGGCATCTGTTTGGATGTTTGAACTACGATTTGACCTTCTTGTCCAACGTCGCAAGGGTTATCATCCTCATCCAATAAAAGGACATCATAACCAGGAGCAGGTTTCCCCATAGAACCAGGTTTTGGCTCCATCCAAGGGAAGGTACATAGTACAACCGTTAATTCAGTTTGTCCATATGCTTCCATCAGCTTTATACCAGTTCTCTTGTAGAACTGATTGTAGACCTCTGGATTTAGAGGTTCTCCGGCAACAACACAGTATTTAAGGCTACTTAGATCATACTGGGATGTGTCTTCCTTTATTAGAAAACGGTAAATGGTTGGAGGAGCACAAAAGGTAGTAACCTTATGCTTTGATATGATCTCCAGCATTTTTAGTGGATCAAATTTATTATAATCATAGACAAAGACTGCGCTACCACATATCCATTGGCCATAAATTTTACCCCAGACTGCCTTGGCCCAGCCAGTATCAGCTACTGTATAATGAAGGCCGCCGTCAGTCACATTCTGCCAAAACTTTGCTGTTACAACGTGACCAAGTGGCTAAGTGAAATTATATCGTACCATCTTAGGCTGTCCTGTAGTTCCTGATGTAAAGTAGATTAATAGAATATCATCATTAGTAGTCATATTCTTCAAATCAGGCTTATAGTGAGAAGCTGACCTGTTGATACCTTGATAGAAATCCAACCAGCCTTCTCTGGATCCTCCAAGCATAAGCTTATGTTGTAAGCTAGGGGAGCTGGCTTCCGATTCATCTACATGCTGGATAACCTGATCCTCGTCGACAGAAATCACCATCTTGATATCAGCAGCATTGTTCCTATAGACAATATCCTTTGTTGTAAGTAAGTGAGTGGCGGGAATGCAGATGGCTCCAAGCTTGTGCAGGGCTAGGATACAAAACCAAAATTCATATCTACCCTTTAGAATCAGCATAACTGGATCTCCCTTTCCAATTCCCAAAGAAGCCAAATAATTCGCTGTTCTATCACATTGTTCCCTTAGCTCGCCAAAGGTGAATCTCTTTTCACTACCATTGTCGTCACACCAAACCATTGCCAGCCTATCCGGTGCTTCATCAGCAATTTTATCAAAGATATCATAGGCGAAGTTAAAATTATCAGGTATATCCAGATGAAAATTTTCTATGAGATCTTCATAAGAATTGAACTTCATGTTATTAATATATTTAAGCATTTGTATACCCTCATTCTTAGTAAAATTAAAAACCGTCTTATAATAAATAGTCCTCTGTTACAATATTATGGCAAGAAAAATTGCTTTCTCATTGTTTAATGCCTGCATACCATGGGCAAGAGAAGAATCGAAGTAAAGGGAATCTCCTTCATTAAGAATAATCTCCTGATTGTTTAGTACTATTTTTAAGCTGCCTTCTAGCATATAATTGAATTCTTGCCCAGGATGAGCATTACGAGGAATAGGATTGTTGCCTGATACGGGTTCAACTGTAACCAAAAATGGTTCTGCTTTTTTATTGATAAAATTGTATGCCAGGCTGTTGTATTTGTAGTCTTCTCTACGATTGACGCTCAAACCACTACCTTTACGAACCAAGGTATATCTTTGTAATTTAGGTTCGTCTCCAGTAACTAAAGCAGTAAATTCCACGTTAAAACTCTCTGCTACCTTTAATAAGATGCTGATAGGAATATCCGTGCCATTGGTTTCATATCCTATGTAATCTTCCTCAGGTATCCCCAATGTTTTAGACATTTGTTCATAGGATAGACCTGCTATATCTCTAAGGGCTTTCATACGTTGAGCTATTTCTTTAATTTCATTTGACATGACTTTGCTCCTCTCTATGTGAATTTCAAAGATTCTATTAAATAATTATACATAATCTAGTATAATGAAATATGAACTAAGAAGCAAGAGGCAAAAAGTACAGTAAAAAGCACCGCTCATTAGGCGGTGCTGTGCTATCTTATTTAACTCATTTGGATTGTTCCATCAATTTGAAGAGAAGCTTATCTATATCATTTTCTAATATGGCGATTTCCTCTTGGATAGTTTGATGGCTATCAATCAATTCTTCTAAATATTCCTGTCGTTCAATCAAAGCAGCCTCCAGAATAGCTTGATTCTTATCTTTCATCATTCATCGCTCCTCTCTTTTCTTTTATATACCCATGTTTTTATATTAAGAAACATTCTCAAATGGTTCTGAGGTAGAAATTCTCAAAATAGTGTATCATAATAGTGTAGGATATTAATGAGAAGTAAAAGGAGCGGAATAAGATGGACTTTAACAAGCAAGAAGCCATTCAATTTATAAGTAAAGGATTAGGAGTAAATCACAGCCATTTAGATGAGAATGAAAGGTTAACTTTTACACAAAGGGCTTTTGCCTTTGACGAAGCCTATATGACGGAAATGGGATTCTATGATGAAGGAGAGCCCGATGAGGATTTGACCTATGATGAAGAAGATGCTTTCAACTACATACTAGGCGAATTTTATAAGACTAAGGAATACCGAAAATGGAAGGATACACTTCTAGAGGATGTAGTAGATGATTATATTGAGTTAAAATACGATTACCTCATTTCTAAAAACTTAGTGGAGGAGTAAACCAGGTACGTTTCGTAATGATTACTGGTGGTATAAGTTTTAAAGCTGCATATATGAAAAGCAGAGCATCAGCTAAGGAGTGATTCTTATTCAAAGCTTATTAATAGTATTTGGTGGTACAGGTGATTTAGCTCACAGGAAAATTTATCCGGCCATATATAATCTTTATGTGTCAGGACACTTACCAGAGCATTTCGCCTTGTTAGCAATAGGAAGAAAAGATAAAAGCGAAGAGGTCTTTCGCAGCGAAGCAGCGACTGCTATCAATAAGTTTAGCCGTGAAAATCGTAGCGGAAGTCAAGAGGACATCAATCAAACAGTATCTCGATTCTATTACCACAGGGCTGATTTTACTGGATATGATGGATATGAGGAGTTAAAAGAACGGATGAAAGAATTGGAGGAAAAGTATGGGACTCAAGGCAATCGAATATATTATCTTGCTGTGGCACCCGAGCATTTTGGTCCTATTGTAGAAAATATAGGGAAAATGAAGTTGTCCAATCAGAATGAAGGATACGATAGGGTAGTCATCGAAAAGCCTTTCGGCAAGGATTTAAGGTCAGCTGTTCAGCTAAATAATTTGATTACCCAGGTATTCAGTGAGGAACAGATTTATAGAATTGATCATTACCTTGGTAAGGAAATGCTTCAGAATATCTCTGTTATTCGATTTGCAAATTCGTTTTTTGAGCCTCTATGGAACAATAAGTACATCGATCATATTCAGATAACCTCCAGTGAGACTGTCGGAGTAGAAAGCCGGGGAGGATACTACGAAAGCGCTGGAGCTATGAAAGATATGATGCAAAATCATATGCTGCAGCTTCTTATGCTAACAGCTATGGAGCCACCTATTAGTTTAAAAACCCATGATATACGGGATGAGAAGATTAAAATCTTAAAGTCTATAGTTCCTATAGCTTCCCATCAGATAGATACTCATGTGGTGAGAGGTCAATACGGAGAAGGTAAGCTGTATGGCAATCCCTTACCAGGATATCGTTCTGAGGATAGGGTATCCAAAAAATCGGATACAGAAACTTATATGGCAATGAAAGTGGAAGTGGAAAATACTCGTTGGGTAGGCGTCCCATTTTATTTAAGAACAGGGAAAAGAATGCCAGTTAAGACAACGAATATTGTGATAGAGTTTCGATCTTTGCCTAAGATTCTGTATTTCAAGGAATTTAATAATTTAGAGCCCAATCGTTTAATCATAGAGATTCAGCCCAGGGAAGGCATTATTA
>JAAZEK010000381.1 GCA_012512335.1 Clostridiales bacterium
ATCCAATGCTGCTCTAATATCCGACGTTTACAACACTCGCTTCATTTCAATCGGACTTCCCGATTTCCCTGACCAAGCTAAAACGATTCGGAGAATATCTGCCCGAGGGGTGTGCATCCGTAACGGTAAGGCTTTGATGATAAAATACAAATGGCCAGGGTATGGCTTTGCAGGCGGTGGGATTGAAAAAGGAGAGTCTCTTGAAGAAACGGTTGCTCGTGAGTTTCAAGAGGAAATAGGCTGCACAGTTACAAAGGTAGGGAAATTCCTTCTCAGTGTTACGGAACGTACCACATCGGTAATTCATCCTGGTAAATATTTTGAGCAGGTCAACCTTTACTATGAGTGCGAAGTAGCGAATGCACCTTGTACTACACAGACGACACAAGAAGAAGCAGACCGCGAATATGAATGTATTTGGGTAGATCTGTCCGAATCACTGCGGGAAAACGAAGCGATTCCTCAGAGACAGCGTGATGTTGCGGTGTTGAAGTTGTTGTTGGGAACGGATGTTATTACAAAACCTTAACTATTTGATTATGTGATGAAAGGATGTTTTTCGGGATGAAAAGGGAAATCCTACTGGTCATGCAGCCTGCCATGCTGGACTTTTACCTGAAGAAATGATTGTCCCACTTATACTTATTGAAAGGCAATATACACTATCACGAGATAACTTTAAATATTCATAGGAGATTGAGCTAGAATACAAGACATAATGAAAGATAATAGAGGGAGGGGAAATATGGATGTATTTCAAAAAGCCTGCACATTCATTTATCGCAAAGGCGATGAGGAAGATATTGAAGGCATAACAGAACTATTATGCGATTTATATGAAAATCATGAATACGATGAACTGCTTGCAGAGAACAAAGAGCTTTTTGCCAGTGGTAAGCAAGCGTTTTTCCTTGCCTTTGAAGGAGATAAAGCTATCGGTGTATGCCATGGTTCCCTTAGAAGTGAGTATATCAACGGGAAAGAGTATGATGGAACGGTTGGTTATTTAGAGGCTATCTATGTTCAGCAAGAATATCGTTTACAAGGGGTTGCATTCCATCTTGTATCCTTGTGTGAGCAATGGGCGAGACAAAATGCTTGTCGTGAATTTTTGAGCGATTGTTTGCTTGATAATACCAACAGCTACAAATTCCATCTGCGAATCGGTTTTTCTGAAACAGAGCGATGCATATTTTTCAGGAAAGATATAGAGAGTAAAAATCGGTGCATTCGCTCATAAAATCCATGCATTTTTTACAATATCCGAATATTTTCTGTAGAACTGGAGAAATATAATTCAGAAGAAACATGAAAATTTCAAGGAGGTAAAAAGCAATGGATTATTTAGCACTAATACTTGTTATAATAGGTGCTTTGAATTGGGGCCTTATAGCACTTTTTCAGTTTGATTTAGTTGCATCTTTATTTGGAGGTCAAGAAGCTTTTCTTAGTAGGATTGTTTATGGACTAGTAGCATTAGCAGGAATATATTCTATAAAGTTTTTAATGGATAGAAGAAGTGAAAAAGCAAGAGAGTGAAAAGGCAAGAGGATGAAAAAGCAAGGAAATATAAAGTAAGAAAATGAAAAGCAAAAGAATTATTAGAATAAGTATCCCCTGAAAAGCTAGTAAGATTATGAAAGAGGTACTAACACTTAGGTTTTCTAAGAGTTAGTACCTTGCTTGCTTTATAGCCTCCAAATTCGCATTCCAAGTAAAAAGTAAACAAATTATGTAAACAGTAAATTATTCATGTAAGCAGTATAAAAGTTCTATCATTGAGTACGGATTAAAATGTATTTCAAATCCTCATAGCTATTTTGTAGTTGCCTAGAATAGAATCTACCTTTCTTTACAAAAACAAACCCGCTTTTCTCAATAACTCTTCGAGATTGCCTGTTTTCTGTAAAATGACCGCAGGTCAATGCCTCGATACCAAGAATTTGAAAACAGTATTCAATAACCGCTTCCACAGCTTCTGGCATTAAACCTTGGCCCCAATATTCCTTGGCAAGCACATATCCAATTTCCTTTGTTCTTAGGCTTTGCAACTGTTTGTCATCATTTGCCCAAGAATCGTGCAGCCCAAGTGAACCAATGACCTTATTGTGCTCTTTATGAACTATAGCAAAAACTTCTTTTTCTTCTATAAATCTTTTCAGTATTCGCTGGCTGGTTTCGAGATCTTTATGGTGGGGCCAACCTGCCATTTCGCCAACACCAGGAACTGAAGCATAAGCGTAGAAGTCCATTAAATCTGATTCATGAAACATTCGTAAACTTAGACGCTTTGTTTCTATAATGATGTTGGCTAAATCAATCTTCACATCCATATTAAATCTACCTTTCTTTAATGCTTATTAAGAAAAAACTAAATACGCTAATATAAACTAAATGCGCTAATTTGAACTGAAAGCGCTAATATGAACTACTTATCAATTTTGCACGTTAGCAATACCTATTCTTCTATGTTGTGGTAGAAAGTATTAGCTCACACGTTACTAGGATATAAGGCATGCTCCTACAATATTCTTGATTTACTAAAAAGATATTTGTTATTGATTTACTAGGAGTTATTTATTACTAAAATCTCTAACAAACCCTGACGCATAGCCGAGTTTTCCACCTTTCAGTACAATATCCTTTATGCTTCGCATTAAAGAAGTTTCTTCGGGTAGCTGCGTATAGTCTTCATAATCCTTTCTATAAATCCATTTCAGTGTAGCGTTGGTATCTAAATTAACATGGGTAATCTCATAATCGGATTGGAACTCTAGGATCCGAGAACCCGGTTTCAATATCTGTTTCAAGACTGGAGAAAGTAGCCAGGTAGAACAATAGACACACTGATATTCATAATCTGGAAAATGCTTAGAGAAGAAGCTACGAGCCATACGATAAGATGCATCTAAAGTATCGCGGGTCATGATAGTATTAGAAGGTATGTGAACAGACAGGACAGGTGAACCTCCCAATACTGTGCCAACTGGATGTGCATCCTCAGGAAGAGTACGTAATTCAAATTCCAATGCACCAAGTCGAAAAATATTTGCGGAAAGCTGTCGATAAATCCAAAAATCCCGGTCGAATCCATAGTCACCATAGCTTTTATTAAACTCGTTTACAAACAAATTAAATGCTCCTATGGTAACTAAATAGATATCGTCATCGATACCTAGACTTTTATAAATTTCGTGTGTATGCTGTGCAGCTGCAAGATAAATGGTAAGTGCTTTAAAACCATTATCACCAGTAGGATCTTCATCAGTCTTGCATAGTGCAGATATCTCTTTTGTCGATTCAGCTCCAGTTTCCAAGGAAAACAATCCACTAAAATGTGGCTCAAATTGAGCTAAATCCATGCTCTTTATATGTGTAATTATTCTATCGGTAATCTCTGGCGTAAAGTTCAAATCAACGCACAGCTTTCTCATATCATCAGGTGAAGAGTAGTTAAAAATACTGTTATTCATTGTGTTTTCCCCCATATTCAATTATATATATGATTTACCCAAACTCGTCATTTAACTATGCTTGTAATAGTCATCTACCCAAATTCGTCATTTATCTATACCAGTCATAGTCATCTAGCCAAATTCGTTATTTACCCTTACTAGTCATATTCATTTACCCAAACTCTTCATTTATCTATACTTGTCATTTACCTATGGCGTCAGCACTACTGTCTAACCCCAGCAGCTTCCTTGCATTTCCACCTAAAATCGCAACTTTTTCCTCCTCAGTGAGCAAGGTATCCAATACCACACCACCTAAAAACATGGCAGGATTACAAACAGGATAATCGCTACCGAATAGAAAACGTTCTGGGCCTAACTCGTCGATCCCACGTCGAAGCATACCATGCCTAAACAGCCCAGTGCCTGATAAATCCAAATAGTAATTATCACTCATTTTCATTCGTTCTAGGTGTCTGATGTAAGTAGGATATTCCCCTGGATGAGCAGCCACCAGAATAGTGTCTGGATGTTTTCTTACCATTTCATCCATTTTATCATTCTCTATAGAGTGGAAGCTCACAATCATGTTATGTACAGTGGCTACTTCTAGAATTTCATCAAACCCTTTACAAGTGTAGTCTTGCCAGCCATGTATGTAGGGCACCAGCTCACCTATCAATCGTACACCTAGCTTACTCATTTTCTCAATTTCTTCACAGGATTCCCTCACATAACTCGGATGCACATGAAAGCCTGGTATATAGAAATCACCATATTGCTCCTTCAAAATCAGAGCGCGACGATTACTGTCAGCAATCATCTCCCATTCATTTGCATAGCTAACCTCATGATCAATGTTTCTGCAGACAACGGATCCGCAAATTTTAGAAATACCCAGCCCCTTCAAATAGCTGACCGTATTTTCTGCTGACATATTACAATATTCTTTGTGAGAACAAAAATTAGTTGCATCATCATCAAAAGGGTGTGTATGAAAATCAATAATTTCGTAACTCATTTGATTTTTCCCATAAGTTGTTTTTGCCAAGCCCATTCGCCTCTTTCGTAGCCTCTTTCATAGTACAAGTAAAATTATCTCTATCTCTATCTCTATCTCTATCCCTATCTTTATCTCTATCTAGATTACATTCTACAACTACATTGAATAATCCTCTTACAACGAAAGAATTTCGATTCGGTTATTTGCTCCATATAGTTGATTTTAGTTTAATCCGTCTATTTAGTCAGTGTAAAGTGTAAAAAACTTAGAAAGGTTTCATATTTACTATTCATTGGACCATTGTTCTATACATTGTGCTAATAAATGGTAATTATTGTAATAATATGCATGTGAGAGTGTGCACACCAGAGTTGAGTTAATACTTTTGTAGAAATATGAGCAAAAAATCAACTAATGCATCAAGTCGTTCCATTTTAGGAAGTGTTTCGGCCAAATATGAGCAAAAAATCAATTAGTGCATAAAATATACACTGAAAACACTGCACTACTTGAAAAAATGCACATAAAACCTCTAAAAACCCCTAAAATAACAGAAATAACGTGCACTACTTGAAAATTTGCTCAAAAAGCACGAAATTACTCAAAAATCCATGCACTACTTGAAATTATGCACACCTCGGGGGTGTCCCTTACCCTCGCTCTCACTCATACATCAAGTACTGACTTCAGACGTTAGTATAATGATAAACTGCCTCATAAATAAGTAATTACAAGTTAGCCCATTATCTTATTTCCGAAATTCTCATCTATTAATATTTTTATGTATATTATGTATGTCACCGTTCTGATGCTACACAATAAACTGTCATCCTGAGTAAAACGAGGGTTATTCGTTTTTATATCAAGCTAACTAACGTTAAAGAGAAAATATGGGTGAAAATGGGTAAAATGGGTACGTGGAATAAAGGTTGAAATATAGCTGTTTCTTTCTCAGAGTAAAATCCACCCCTCACATTGAAGCGATTAGCAAATATTACACACTGATAACAGCATATGTGATAGTAATTTTGAAGGGGTTGGGTTATGGATATGCCGCATATGTGGATTCCGATGGATAACTCTGCGGAGTTACCCACAGACTCCACATATACTTGGACAATGCTATGCATTGCCCACATACCCACAGCCTCTGCTGATGCGTTTTATTTAGATAACAACAACATTATTAAAATTGTGTAGCTCCAAAGTAGAACAATATCATTTGTCAAAGTAACTTCCATACCTAATGTTTTTCAAAGAAACTTCCACCTCTTAGGTAGATAAGGGGGTAGATTTTATTTTGTAAATATAGTTAAATGAATTGATATAAATTTGAAATAAATAGCAAATACTACTTGAAAAATTGCACAACAGGTGGTATAATTTTGATATTATGAAAACATATTTGAGTCATCATTCGGCTGCGGCCTATTGGAATATTCCATATCTTGAAACTGTGCTCGGTTATGATAACGACGAAACAAGCACGGTCGATATTACTGTCTCTGAACGGGGTGCAAGGGCGGCTAAACAAAATCAAATTATACACTTGTGTGAAATTGATTTACCTGCTAATGCTGTAGTGCCAAAAGATGGCATTATGATGGCATCACCGGAACTGGTGTTTTTACAGCTTGCTAGCAAACTGGATGTTCACCGTCTTATCTTACTTGGATTACAGCTTTGCTCTCATTCACCTGGTAAGCCAAGTGAGGCAATTACTACTAAGACAAAACTCAAAAATTTTCTAGCAAAAACACATGGCCATCGTGGGCAACGCAAAGCGTTAAGGGCTGTAAAATACATAGAGAATAGCTCTGCATCGATCATGGAATCACTAGTCTTTATGATATTCACTTTGCCACATGCGTTGGGAGGTTATGGTTTAGATAGCGCAGTTCTCAATTATGAGATCATAATTAAGGACGAAGCCACCAAACGTTTAGGTCAAAAACGCTGTTATGCAGATATATATTATAAGCAAGAAAAGTTAGCTGTAGAATACAATAGCTTTGCGTTTCACGCCAGTCCAGCGGAGCAAGGGAAAGATGAAATGCGCTCTACTATTCTAGAAAGACAAAGCATAGAAGTAATGAATTTAAGCACAATTCAGTTATACGACAATCTGGCTTGTAAAGATTTCGCTATGAATCTAGCTTCTCGGCTAGGAAGACGTATACAAATTCGCACAAGCAAGTTCGATGATATGCATACACTCCTACGCACACTGTTGCCAACAGGGAAACCGGCCTCTGAGCTTAGTGTTGAAGAATACTAGCAAGAAAGTTAGCTATATTTTCTACTTGATATTCTAGTATATCTAAGGTATTTTTACAAGCTAGATTGAGTCTGTCTTTCTACTAAACTTGTTTAAGCAGCCAGTTGTTGTTTTAAACAGATTTTTAGTGTGAAATTCCGATTGTTAGTTTCCGTACAATGTATATTGGGAGGAGGTAGCCTATAATGAGAATCCCGAAAAGAAGATATGACATAGTAGTTGAGATTCTATGTATACTTTGTCTTTTAGGAACATTTCTATACCTAATTATCACGTGGAATAATATCCCAGATGAAATACCTGGTCACTATAATGCAGTGGGTCAAGTGGATAGGTTAACGAAAAAGAGCTCCATATTTGCAGTTCCTATAGTTAATTTGATTATGTATATAGGTATGTCTGCCGTAGAAAGGTTTCCCCAGGTTTGGAATACCGGTGTAAGGATAACAGAGGAGAATAGGAGTCGTGTCTATCGGATTATAAAGGATATGGTAAAAACCATAAAGCTACTGGTTGTGATTGTGTTTTCGTACCTTACAATCAATTCTGCCATTGCGACACAACTATCACCCTGGTTTTCACCAGTTTTCTTGATTCTAATGTTTGGTAGTTTGATTTACTTCATTGTAAAACTAATTATAAACAAGTAGTAAAGCTATTTATAAACAAGTATTAAAGCAACCTTAGTGATGATATCTATGCTTTTCTTTAATCCTACGTCAAGACGCACACTTCTATAAGTAGAACGTTCACTCTTAGCTAATTCAGGTGGAGTAGAGCCTCCATCTGAATCCCCGATGTTTTGCTAGGGGCAAAACGAGTTCACTATTGTCACTAATCAATACAGAATTACTTAATTATCAAAGCCTCAACTAGCATTAATCAACTTACATTAATTTAGTGCTGATATCAGTTCTACTTATATTAGAGTATGAAAGTTAACTAGTATTAGCTTATAATAATCAACTAACCTCCACTTGCAGAGTTCGAAGCTTGGATGAGAGATTCTTTAAGGCTCTAGAGATTAGGCCCCCATAAAGTCATTGATTCATTAATTCATTGGTTCATTGATTCATTGATTCATTGGCTCATTGGTTCATTGATTCATTGGTTCAAAGATTTTATGGGTTTTCTATTTGTTAGGGAATAGCAGGAATTAGTACCCGCTGTGTGGTATATATACATAACGGGTATATATAAAGCAGTTAATAAGTATAAAAGTTGTGCCCGTATAATGGTGTAAATTAGATAAAGATGATACCACCGCAATTACTAGAAAATTGCAATATATATGATAGATGTTTTGTCATAGTTGCAGAATACCAGCTATACACCGCATTCTATAGGATGTAACTGCAATAATTATTAAGTTAAGTTTTACAAATCATTCGGAAATCAGTTTTTGCGGCAGAATCAAAAATATAAGTATAAAGATATATAAAGAAAGAGATAAGTGAAATAAACTACTGAAACCCTAAGAAGTATGATGGTGTAATCCTGTAACACTATGGAACTTTTATACAAATTAGAATTAGAATTAGAATTAGAACAAGAATAGGGAGTGAGTTCTATGATTCGCGAAGAACTGGAAAAGATGGAAGATGCCACATTATCCCCCTATGCTGCTAGAAGTAGTAAGACCAAGGGCCGGTTGCGCCCAACAGAATCCTGTGAAATTCGAACAGAATTTCAGCGGGATAGAGATAAAATCCTTCATTGCAAGTCTTTTCGCCGATTGAAGCATAAGACTCAGGTTTTTATTTCTCCAGAAGGCGATCATTATAGGACCAGGCTTACCCATACTCTTGAAGTATCACAAATCGCCCGCACCATCGCTCGTGCTCTTTGGCTAAACGAGGATCTAACAGAAGCAATTTCACTAGGCCACGATCTGGGGCACACTCCATTTGGTCATACAGGCGAACGCCTCCTTAATAAAATTACTACCATAGGTTTTAAACATAATGTGCATAGCTTACGGGTTGTAGATATTTTGGAAGGTGGGAAAGGGCTGAATCTCACCTGGGAAGTCAGAGATGGTATTTTAAATCATACGAAATCTGGGAAACCAACCACTCTAGAAGGGCAGATACTATCCTTAAGTGACAGAATAGCCTACATTAACCATGATATTGATGATGCCATTCGGGCAAAAATAATATCAGAGGATGACCTTCCTAAGGATTGCACCGATATCCTTGGGCATTCTCACAAAGTTCGTATTGATACTATGGTAAAGGATATAATCCATAACAGCGAAGCTAAGGACAAGGTGACAATGAGTCAGGAAGTTGGTCAGGCAACTGAGCGCTTGAGGGATTTTATGTTCCAACGGGTGTATATCGATTCCTTTGCAAAATCGGAAGAAATCAAAGCTATGTACATTCTAGAGCAGCTTTATAATTATTTTATGAAAAGTCCCAATCTGCTTCCCATGTAATACCACAAGCAGGTTCCGCTTTATGGGGAGGAGCAGGCTGTTAGTGACTATATTGCTGGCATGACAGATCGATATGCAATGCGAATTTTCCATGAACTGTTTATGCCCTCGTCTTGGAAACAGATTTAAAATGAAAACTTTGAAGGAATTAAGAAAATAATGTCGAATATATATTCCCTTAGGCTTGCTTTATCTAGAGATACTTATTATCCAGCATTTTAAGATAATTGTAACTCTAAAAATAAAAAAGAAGGAAAAATTGCGGTTTCGGCGAACATATATATGTAAAAGAAATAGGTGAAGGGATATGGCGTGGTTTCCCGAAGATTGGATCGACGAAGTAGTTTCTAGGAACGATATCGTCGATGTTGTAAATGAATATGTAGTTATAAAGCCCAGTGGGAGAGGATATTTTGGACTTTGTCCATTTCATAATGAAAAGACAGCCTCTTTTCATGTAACTCCCGAAAGACAGATATATCATTGCTTCGGATGTGGAGAGGGAGGAAATGTAGTTTCCTTCATAATGAATCTAGAGCGAATGGAATTTGTCGAATCAATGAAGTTCCTGGCAGAACGTGTGGGCATGCCTATGCCAGAAGGAACAGATCAAGGGCAAATTCAGCAAACTCGTGACGAGAAACAGCAATTACTGGAAATTAATAAAGAGTGCGCCAGATATTTTCACCAAAACTTGATAGAATCTGACGGAAAGGAAGCATTTGATTACTTAAACTCCCGCGGTATTAATGCACGGATACAGCGAGTTTTCGGTTTAGGCTTTGCCCTTAACAAGTGGGATGGAGCTAAAGATCATCTAAAGGGTCTGGGCTACACTGACGGGCAGATATTAAAGGCAGGTATTACTGTAGAAAATACGGAGAAAAACAGTATTTACGACAGATTTAGGAATAGGATTATTTTCCCAATTATAAATGTCCGAGGTGACATATTGGGCTTTGGCGGTAGAGTTATGGACGATTCCCTACCCAAGTATCTAAACTCTCCAGACAGTCCTACCTTTAACAAGAGTAATAACTTGTTTGGTCTTCATTTGGCCGCCAAGGTCAGGCCACTGGAGTATCTAATAATAGTAGAAGGCTATATGGATGTAATATCTTTACATCAGTTTGGGTTTTCCCAGGCGGTAGCTACCTTAGGTACTGCGCTTACGCCAGAGCAAGCGAAGCTTATGAGAAGGTTTACCTCTGAAGTGTATATAGCCTACGACGGTGATAGTGCTGGTCAGACAGCCACCATGAGAGCATTGGATGTCTTGAGAGATGCTGGATGCAAAGTTCGTGTCATGCAGTTTCCCAATAAAATGGACCCTGATGATGTACTTAAGCAATATGGGCCAGAGTTCTTTAAAAAGCTTATGGACAATAGTCCATACCTTATAGATTATAAGCTGTCCAAGCTACGGGGAGAACATGATTTGAACACTACGGTCGGTAAGGTAGACTTTGCAACAGGTGCGGCTCAAATCCTAGCTGAAGTGAATAATTCAATCGAAAGGGACGCCTATATAAAAGAACTGGAATCGCTATTAGGGATACGTTCTCGTGCTATCTATGATCAGATTGCCAAAATACAGGCTACGGGCCAGAAACGAAATAAAGGGCAAGGGAATAGTACTGGTAATTATAGGTATACTAAAAACAAGCCACGCACCACTGTTCTAAGGCCTGGAAACGAAAAAGCTGAAGCTCATTTAGTAAATTTGATGGTACAGGGAAAAACCAACGCTATGAAAATACTAAAGGGGCTGGATGGACTTACTCTGCAAAACCCGTTATATCAGCAGGTGGTGGAGATTGTCCAAGGTCTGTTGGAAAGAAAAGGAGAGGTTAGTGAGGCTCTAGTGTTAAGTCACTTGGAAGATAAGGAAGATGTTAGAAAATTAGTGGATATATTTAGACGAGAAATTGAGTATGATAACATAGATACTTTTCTGTCTGATTGCCTGAACAAGGTGTCAAATGGAATAATTGAAAAACAAAGGCAGGAAATTCAAAGCGAAATTAGCATGATGGATCAAGAAGGAATTGTGGATCCAGATAAATATATATACTTGCTGAAAGAACTGCAGCAGCTCAATCACAAGTTGAGCACCAGTATTGGAAAGGAGGGAAATGCGTGAAAAACGGAGAATCTAAAATAAGCAAAATTAAAGATCTCATTGAGAAGGGAAAGGCAAAGGGCGTCCTTACTTATAAAGAAATTATGGACATGCTGGAGGAAGTGGATCTTCAACCTGATCAGATTGAAAAAGTATATGAAACCTTAGAATCCCTCGGCATCGATGTGCTAGATGAAGTCGCTGATGAGGAAGAAGAATCTGATAAAGAAGAGATCACCATCAGTGTTCCCGAGAGTGTAAATATAGATGACCCAGTACGCATGTATCTAAAAGAGATTGGAAAGGTTCCCCTATTAACGGCTGATGAGGAGGTTGACCTGGCTAAGCGGATGGGCGAAGGGGACGAAATGGCCAAACGAAAGCTAGTTGAGGCTAACCTACGTCTAGTAGTCAGCATAGCAAAAAGGTATGTAGGGCGAGGTATGCTATTTCTTGACTTGATTCAGGAAGGAAACCTTGGTCTTATTAAAGCAGTTGAAAAGTTTGACTATACAAAAGGTTTCAAGTTTAGCACCTATGCAACCTGGTGGATTCGTCAAGCTATAACTCGTGCTATTGCCGACCAAGCCAGAACCATTCGTATTCCAGTCCATATGGTTGAAACCATCAATAAGTTGATTAGAGTATCTAGACAGCTTCTTCAGGAATATGGACGAGAACCATTGCCTGAGGAAATCGCCGAAGAAATGGATATACCTGAAGAAAAGGTTCGGGAAATAATGAAGATTGCTCAAGAACCAGTGTCTCTGGAAACGCCGATAGGTGAAGAAGAAGACAGCCATCTGGGCGATTTCATACCTGATGAGGAAGCTCAAGCTCCAGCTGAGGCTGCTGCTTTTACTCTGCTCAAAGAGCAACTAATGGATGTACTAGACACCTTGACCAGTCGAGAAGAAAAGGTTTTAAGGCTTCGTTTTGGTCTTGATGATGGTAGAGCGCGCACTTTGGAGGAAGTTGGTAAGGAGTTTAATGTCACCAGAGAACGAATCAGGCAGATAGAAGCTAAAGCCCTACGAAAGCTTCGTCATCCAAGTAGAAGTAAAAAACTAAA
>JAAZEK010000382.1 GCA_012512335.1 Clostridiales bacterium
CTTCTTGCCCATGTTCCAACGGGGATGCTTTAATGCATCTGCAAGCTCTACTTTTTCCAACTGATCACGCTGATAACCTAAGAACGGCCCTCCTGATGCAGTTAATAAAATCTTTTGTATCTCTTTACTTCCATTGCTACCCTGTAGGCATTGAAAAATAGCAGAGTGTTCACTATCTACAGGAATAATATTGCTACCTGACTGCCTAGCGGTTTCCATTACCAAATCTCCACCTGCTACTAAGGTTTCCTTATTAGCTAACGCTATATCCTTTCTAGACTTTAATGCAGCCAAAGTAGCTTCTAAACCGGAAATACCTACTACGGAAATAAGTACAATATCAGCTTCTTGTAAAGTGGCTAACTCAACTAGAGATTGCTTACCCGACAAAACTTCAATATCATTGGGCAGTCTGTTGCGCAAAATCTTTGCCAGCTCTGAATTAGTAACCCCAACTTTTTCAGGATGATACTTTAGTGCTTGTTTTTCTAGCAAATCAATGTTTTCATTTGCAGATAGTGCAATAAACTTATATTCAGGGTATTGACTTAATATGTCCAAGGCTTGGGTTCCTATGGAGCCAGTTGACCCCAAAATTACAATACGTTTCACAAAAGTGTTCCTTTCTATCCTATCATAAACAGCTGGGAATATACGTAGACAACAGGCAGAACGAATAGTAAACTGTCAATCCTGTCCATTATGCCTCCATGTCCTGGCATGATATTACCGAAATTTTTCAATCCGCAATAACGCTTGATAGAAGAAGCAGTTAAGTCTCCAATTTGAGAAAATACTCCACCTAGAATACCGATAGCGATAAAATGGACTGAATCTATCTGTATATTGTATACCCAATTTAGCAGAATTCCAAGCGCAAAGGTTAAAATGATGCTTCCGACCATTCCTCCTATGCTCCCTTCTACGGTTTTTGCTGGACTAATTGCTGGGCAAAGTTTTCGTTTACCTAGAGTCTTTCCAGTAAAATAAGCAAAGGTATCAGTTGAATAGCATGCAGTTAATGACATAATCAATAAATAAATGGGGTTGACTATAGCGGCATTACTAATTAAGGCAGCTACCGTTAAAAGAATTCCAGGATAAAAGATCCCCAATATTGTAATGGCAATATCATCAGGCTTTGTAGAATGTAAGAATACTTGTATTGACAATAATAATATTACTACAACCAGAATATAGAAAAAGTCATATCTGCCCTGAAAAGCAAAATGTTGTAAATAAAAGAAAAACATTGCCAAGTAACCAGCTATCGATAAAGGATGAAAACCTTTATGTTCAAATGCCTTGTATATTTCAAACATCCCAATTAGAGAAGCTACTATTATCGTAAGATTTAAAAGCCATCCTCCTATCCAAAGTATGAGAACAAGAAAAGCAATCGCAATAACAGCAGAGATAACTCTTTTAGCAAGCATGCTCAGACCCCTTTCCTATTCAATAATTCCGCCAAATCTTCGGGAACGATTTTGATATTCAAAAATAGATTCCAGTAGCTTCTGCTTGTTAAAATCGGGCCAGAGTAATTGCTTCTCGGTAAACAAAAACTCAGTATAAGCACATTGGTAAAGTAGAAAATTGCTCAGTCGAAATTCACCACTGGTGCGAATCAAGAGGTCTGGATCTGGAATTCCATTAGTATACAGATAATGAGAAAAACAATCTTCATTGATATCATTAATTGCAATCTTCCCTATTGATACATCCCTTGCTATGTTTTGGACAGCTCGAATTATTTCAGTTCGGCTTCCATAATTTATGGCTATGTTCACTTGCAAGCCTTTGTTGTTTCTTGTTACTGCTTTGGCATTTTCTACTTCTCGAGCTGCAGCCTCAGGTAGGCCCTTAATATCGCCCAGCATCCATATCTTAACTCCCTTTTCATGAAGCTCTGCGATTTCCTTTTGCAAAAACTCTACCATTAGGGACATAAGAGCATTAATCTCATCATCTGGACGATTCCAGTTTTCTGTAGAAAAGGCAAATAAGCTTAGATGATTAACGCCAAGCTCAGAACATATGCTAATAATATCTCGCAAGACTTCAACACCTTGACGATGTCCAGCTACTCTGGGAAGTTGTCTTGCCTTTGCCCATCTGCCATTTCCATCCATAATTATGGCTATATGCTTCGGTATAGGCCTTTCTTTAACTGCTTGTGTAAGTTTCTTTGTTTTTTTTAGATTAAATGGTAATTTCCAAATCATAATGCCCTTCCTTTTCTAGCATAAAACCACTCATTTGAAAAAGCAGCTTGAACGCTGCTTTTTATTCATTCACCATTGAAAAAGGAGAAATAATCAATTCCAGTATACTTTCTCCTATTTTTTTTTGTCGAATAACAAGATATGCAGGATTACTAGCTAGGTCTCTATTCCTTAATTTAGGAGAAAGATAGGTCTGAAATTTATACTGAATTTCAGGAAAGTCTTCTACTAGAACTTGCCTTGCATCTTTTAGAGTCATTCCGACTAAATCAGGGAAGATCAAAATTCCATGATCTCCTTTTCCTTTTCCTTTACCAATTCATCTACTTGCTTGATAAAATCATCGGTTATGTTTTGCACTTCTACTTCACCATTCTTATGATCATCTTCAGTAATTTCACTGACCTTCTTCATCTTCTTCAAAGAGTCATTTGATTCTCTACGTACGGATCGAATGGCAATTTTTGATTCCTCACCATATCTATTGATGACCTTAACCAAATCTTTTCGTCTTTCTTCCGTTAGCTCAGGAAATACAAGACGGATGACTTTTCCATCATTGTTTGGGGTAATGCCAATGTCTGACTTCATAATCTCTTTTTCAATTGAAGAAATAAGTTTCGTCTCCCAAGGCGAGATTACTAACAACCTTGGCTCTGGCGAGCTAACATTTCCTATTTGGTTAATCGGAGTAGGAGTGCCGTAATAATCTATCATGATTCTATCCAAGAGATGAGGATTGGCTCGTCCTGCTCGAACGCTAGCCAGGTCTGATTTCAACACTTGTAAAGTTTTCCCCATTTTGCTAGTTGTTTCCCTATAAACTTCCTTCATGATCTTACTCCCCCTTTATAATTGTTCCTATGCTTTCTCCCATTACAACTGACTTAATGTTTTGCTGGTTTTCCAGTCCAAACACTTGAATCGGAATCCCGTTTTCCATACATAAGGTTATAGCAGTAGTATCCATCACGGCAAGACCCTGGTTAATCACATCTATGTAAGTTATATGATCTAGCTTTTTTGCATTTGGATTCTCTCGAGGATCATCATCATAAACAGCATCGATGTTCTTTGCAAGTAAAATAACCTCAGCTTCAATTTCAGCAGCACGTAGGGCGGCAGTAGTGTCAGTTGTGAAAAATGGATTTCCCGTCCCTCCTGCAAAGATAACCACTCTACTTTTTTCCAAATGACGAATAGCTCTCCTTCGGATATAAGGTTCGGCTACTTGACGCATTTCAATAGCTGTCTGAACCCGTGTTTGCATTCCTTTATTCTCTAATGCATCTTGAAGGGCTAAAGCATTAATAACTGTAGCTAGCATACCCATGTAATCGGCTGTACTACGGTCCATACCTACACCACTGCGCCCTCTCCAGATGTTTCCACCGCCCACTACGATAGCCACTTCAACGCCCAATTCATTAATTTCTATAACCTGGTCTGCTATTTGGTTTAGAATTGTATAATCGAAACCATGTCCTTGCTTCCCAGCTAGAGCTTCTCCACTTATTTTTAATACTACTCTATTGTATATGGGCTTCTTATTAATTTCTACATCCATACGGGAATCTCCTTCTTTTAAAAAAGAGAACACAGTAAGTGTTCCCTCTTTATTTTTATCAGGCCTTCATTTGGCTCATCACTTCATCGGCAAAATTGTCCTGTCTCTTTTCTAGACCCTCACCCATTTGGTAACGGACAAATCGTCTTACACTAATTTTCTCACCAATTTCAGCAACTTTTGAATTAACTATGTCATTAATGGTTTTATCGGTATCTTTAACAAAAGCCTGTTCCAGAAGACATACTTCTTTATAGAATTTTTCGATGCGACCTTCTACCATTCTTTCAATAATCTTTTCAGGTTTTCCCTCATTCAATGCTTGTGCCTTTAATATTTCCTTTTCTTTTGCAATAACATCCTCTGGTACTTCTTCCTTATTTAAGAATTGAGGGTTGGAAGCCGCAATATGCATGGCAATGTCCCTAACAAAAGATTTGAATTCCGCAGTTTTGGCAACGAAATCAGTTTCACAGTTGACTTCAACCATAACCCCGATCTTTCCACCCATATGTATATAGGATTCTACTATACCTTCAGCTGCAATTCTACCTTCCTTTTTAGCAGCAGCGGACAAACCTTTTTCTCTTAATAATTCAACTGCTTTTTCTATATTACCATCTGTTTCCTGTAGAGCACGCTTGCAATCCATCATGCCTACACCGGTCAGTTCTCTCAACTCTTTCACTTTGGACGCAGAAATCATATTTATTCCTCCTTTGTGCATTCTAGCACTTAGCTTTATTAGAGCTCTTAAAAAAGGGAAGAATGGGGCCTTATCCCCAGTTCTTCCCCCAATTGTTTCAACTATTCTTCATCGTTGTCTTGTTCGCCTTGATGACCTTCTAGAACAGCATCTGCAATCTTTGATGCAAACAATTTCACTGCCCGAATCGCATCATCGTTTCCGGGGATTACATAGTCTATTTCATCCGGATCACAGTTGGTATCGACAATTGCTACTACAGGAATACCTAAATTCCTTGCTTCTGCAATGGCAATACGCTCTTTTCTGGGATCTACAACAAATATCGCTCCTGGTAACCTTTTCATTTCACGGATGCCGCCTAAGTTCTTGTCAAGTTTTTCTTTTTCCAATCGAAGTTTAATAACTTCCTTTTTGGGAAGTACTTCAAAAGAACCATCTGTTTCCATTGCATCCAGTTCGTTTAGTCGATTAATACGTTGACGAATGGTTTTGAAATTGGTAAGCATACCACCCAACCATCTTTGGTTAACATAGTACATTCCACAACGTTTTGCTTCGTCTTCGACTGACTCTTGTGCTTGCTTTTTGGTTCCAACAAAAAGAACATCTTTGCCTTCTACAGCAAGATCACGAATGAAATTGTAGGCTTCTTCCATTTTACGAACCGTTTTCTGTAAGTCTATAATATAGATACCATTTCGGTCTGTAAATATATATGGAGCCATTTTGGGATTCCATCTGCGAGTCTGATGTCCGAAATGAACACCGGCCTCCAGTAGCTGTTTCATTGATACAACAGCCATTTTTTCACCTCCTCGAGTTTTTCCTCCCCTGCTACTGATGCACCTAAAGATATACTTTAAGCACTCGAGTTAAAAAGCAGGGTGTGTAATCACGATTAATAGTATAACATACCTTTTTTCTGGAATCAATAGTTAATTCAGGGTTTGCTCATACACCTGATTAACTGCATCGAAAACGTCTTCAAGCTCTTCATCATCTTCGATAGCTGCATAATAATCATTGCCATCTTCGTCTTGTTCTACACGTAGAATAACTATTTCGTCTCCTATAGACTCCGAATCTTCAATAATCGGCATAAGTGCAATGTATTCCTTGTCATCGTAATCCAAGGACATAAGATATTCAAAGGCTATAAGTTCATTATTTTCATCTATCAACTCTACTATGTTGCTCATTTCTTTGTCCATTGCATATCCTCCTCATCTTTGGCTGAGATAATCCAAATAGTTTTGTAATATTAAAACTGCTGCTACTTGATCAACACGTTCTTTTCGCTTTTTTCTGCTGACATCACCTTGGATCATCACCTTATGGGCAGATACTGTGGTCAATCTCTCGTCCCAAAAAATGATCTCCTGCTTGAAATGCTGTTTAAGATTTTCAGCAAAGACTTCAACCTTTTGCCCTTGGGGACCTATACTGCCATTCATATTCTTAGGAAGGCCGATGACAATACACTCTGGTTGATACTCTTCAATAACTTTTTTTATAAATTCTAAGTCATATTGTCTGCCACGTCGCTCCAAAGTTGGAATACCTTGGGCTGTCCAACCCATGGCATCGCTAATCGCCATACCGATTCTTTTGTCTCCTACATCCATGGATAAGATCCTCAAATGTATTTTTCCCCCTATTTAGTATTTCATATAACTTTAATAGCTAATTCCTTACACGCTGAGCCACAGTAACCACAAAGAACGCATTTGTTAGGATTCACTTTAGCTTTTCCATCTATCATAGACAAAGCACCATGATTACAGCGCTTTACGCAACTACCACAGCCTTGACACCAATATTCCACTATAAGCTCCCTTTTATAAAGCTTAAGCGCATTGCTTAGACCATGTGGAATACTGCCTTTTGTAAAATAGCCTATGTTGGCATCTACTTCTTCTTCCCGCTGCATACCTATGGCTATAGAATGAGTGTTAGGGAAGGCCTTGATGTAGTTTAAGGCATCTTCATATTGTTTTAGAAGATGTCCACCTCCAAGAGGTTTCATGGTATATATGCCCTTGCCAGCATTCCAGGCAAGAGAAATAGCTTGTTCCATTTCTTCTCTAGTTCCGTCTACTATACCTAGCCCTTGATAATTTAAAATAGGGTGAATTACATCAATTTCCTTCATTTTTGCAGCTGCACGTACAGCTGCAATGTAATGGGTTGAGATACCTACACCACGAATAACACCTTTCTCCTTCTGATGAATAAAAAATTTCAAAGCTTCATAATGCCCTTTTAGGGTTAGAGGACCTTCTTGTTCGTGAAGGAGAAAAAAATCCACATAGTCTCTTCCAATGCCTTTTAATGCACGGTCTAAGGTTTCCTGTGCAGTTTTGTAATCATAAGCGTAAGACTTCGTAGATACAATCAAATCGGGCTTACGCTTAATAGCTTCCTTAATATATGGATAGGTCTCATACAAGTCGGCAGTGTCAACAAAGTTTATTCCGCAATCTATGGCGTAATTTAGTACATGGCTCCCCTCTTTTAGTGACAGATTTCTTTGAAGGGGGCCTATAGTCAGTGCACCAAAGCATATGCGGGATACAGATATTCCCGTATTACCTAAGCTGTGATATTCCATTGGTGATTATCCATCCAGTCCATTATTCTCCATGTAGGATCGCACAAGTTCTTCTAGGAGCTCATCTCGTTCCAGACGTCTTATAATGACCCTTGCATTTTTGTGACTTGTAATATAAGTGGGATCACCTGAAATAAAATATCCTACCATTTGGTTTATGGGATCGTATCCCTTTTCCTTTAAAGCCTGAAATACTTCCGCAAATATTTCCTTTGGGGTATTCGAAGTTTCTTTTGCTAGGTTGAATTTCATGGTTTCATCAAATTTATTACTCATAACATCCGCCCTTCACCTTATCCTAAATCTTCCACAGCTTTCTTTTAATGATATCACATGCCATTTCGTTTTGCTACTATAAAATACATCCTACTTAAAATTTTATAGATTATTTCGATGATCCTCTGCAATCTTATCCAGCTTTCTTAAACGGTGATTCACTCCAGATTTACCCACCTGGGGTGAAAGCATATCACCTAATTCTCGCAAACTGGCATCAGGGTACTTAATTCTAAGGTCTGCTATTTCCCTAAGAGAAGGAGTTAAATTGCTAAAACCAATTCGTTCTTTAATATATTCAATGTTTTCAACCTGTCTAATAGAAGCATTGATAGTTTTGCCAAGATTTGCAGTTTCACAATTAACGATGCGATTGATATTGTTGCGCATATCTTTGTAGATCCGAATGTTTTCAAAGTTAAGCAATGCTGTATGGGCACCAATTAAACTGAGTAGGTTAACAATATGCTCTCCCTCTTTTAAATATACTACATAGTTATTTTTACGCTCAATCAACTTAGCATGTAATCCCAACTCATTAATCAAATCACAAAGAGCTTCTCCATATTTTTCAGAATGGGCAACAAACTCTAGATGATACGCCTTTTCTGGGTCACTAACCGAACCGCCACCGAGAAAAGCACCTCTTAGATAAGACTTTTTACAGCATCTTTTACGAACTAGTTGTGGGTTTATATCTAATTGTATCTCTACACTATCTTTTATAGTGCGTATCCTCATACAAGTATCCTCTAAAATCTTATTACCATCCTTTGATACTGGCACAAGTAGCACATAGCTATTATTTTTTCGTAATCTTCGATTCCGTCTTACAAGAACTTCTGGTGCTATTTGATAACTGTCTTTTATCAACATGAAAATTCGACGGGCAATAGAAGCGTTTTCCGTAGTGAGCTTCAAACTGGCTTTTCGGCCACTAACTTGTTGAACACTTCCACAAGTATGAATTAAGGCAGCTAGCTCCGCCAATCTGCAGCAGGATCTTTTCGTAATAATTCTACAAATCTCATTTTTAGCTTTTGAAGAAAACGTCATACAGATACCCCCATTCTATATTCTTAATCATTAAACTATAAATTATAATCCACCTATACCAAACATAGTAAATTACCTTTTTTTATGGATGTCTCTATGCTCTTGAGTTACATGATGACCATGTTCTTTCAGCTTATTAGCTATAGCATCTGCTATAGTAACAGAACGATGAACCCCTCCAGTACATCCAATTCCAATAACCAGTTGATTTTTCCCTTCTTTTATATAATTTGGAATCAGAAATTCCAACATATCTTCTAGCTTATTAAGGAAGGTTTGAGTTTCTGGGAACATGGAAAGATACTCTTTTATAACTGGTTCCTTACCTGTATGTTCTTTAAGTTCCTCAATATAAAATGGATTAGCTAAGAAACGAACATCGAAAATCATGTCACCATCCATTAGCATTCCATACTTGAAACCAAAGGAAATCACTGAGATAATGAGTTTTTTCTGGCTAGACTCATTATCGGAGACTAACTCGCCTATAATTTCCTTCAACTGTTTTGGTTGAAGATTACTAGTATCTATGATATTGGTAGATTTTTGGCGAAGCTTTTTCAGCCTTTCTCTCTCTAACTGGATACCTTCTATTACTCGGCCTTCCTTCATCATAGGATGAATACGGCGACTTTCCTTGTATCGACGTACTAGTACATCATCGGAGGCATCAAGATATAGGATTTCATAAGGATAGCCTGATTCTTGCATGATATCTAAGCAATCGAATAAATCGTCAAAAAAGCCACCTCCCCTTATGTCTACTACAACAGCTACTTGATCTATCTTTCCTTCAGACTGATAGCATAGCTCTGCAAACTTGGGCATAAGTTTGGGAGGTAGATTATCTATACAGAAAAAGCCCATATCTTCTAGATAGTGGCTTGCTAGTGTTTTTCCAGCTCCTGAAAGGCCAGTTACAATTATAAAACGCATATTTGTCTCCTTTTTGTTCGTTCATTTAAGACACATATATTCCTCTGTATTAATAATTCTAGTGGAAGGTATTCCAGCAAGCTTAGCAATTTTTTCTCCTCTTTTAAAATTACCAATATCTCTGGGGCTATGGGCATCACTATTGATAGAAATAAGTGCTCCTTCCTCTAAAGCTATTTTAGCATATTCCACGGTCATAAATCCATGACTTGCATTTATTTCAAGGGCTACATTATGTTTAGCTGCAGCCTGTGCAACGGATCTTGTATCAATATCTATACTTTCCCCTGGGTGTGTTAGAATTCTGATTGGATAGCGTTCCATAGCTTTCACAATTGCAGTTGTATTAGATTGACGTAATTGTTCCCTATTTGTTAAACCAAGCTTGTCCAATCCATTCTTGACAAAGAGTTTACAAAAATCATTCCATCCAGCTGGTCTAACAATCTTATGAAATCCCATTAAAATAATATCAAAAGCCTCTAGATATGAGTCAGGGATATCAATCTCCCCATCCAAAGAAATTATATTAGCTTCAACACCCAGCAAGACTTTGATATCAGAAAATTGATGATTAAGAGTGGAAATCTCTTTCTTCATTTTCCTCAGCTTGGATTTGGATATTCCAAACACTAAATGATTAAACCCATGATCAGAAATAGCTATGGCTTTTAAGCTCCTATTCCTTGCAGCCTCTACATTTTCTAAAATTGTTCCTCTGCCATGACTATAGAGAGTATGGGTATGATAATCAGCAACTAGGTTATACAATGATTCATACACTCCTGATAATTATTACATTTCTCCTACTATTCTTACCTCAGCCTCTAACTCAATCCCTTGCGCTTCCAATACCCTTGATTTTACCTGATCAATCAATTGAATCACATCATTGGCAGTTGCATTTCCCAAATTGATGATAAAACCAGAATGTTTCTCTGAAATTTGAGCATCACCTACTCGCATTCCCTTCAAACCGCAGTCTTGAATCAATTTACCAGCATAATAGCCTACTGGTCTTTTAAATGCACTGCCTGCACTTGGGTAAGTTAATGGCTGTTTTTCTTGTCGTCTCTTGCTTAAGTCCTTTATCATGGCATATGAAGTTTCATAATCACCTTTTGCAAGCTCCATGACAACTTCTAACACTATTTTCTTGGTGTTTTGTATGATGCTGGTTCGATATTCCAAGCCCATTTGCTCATTATTCAAAGTTTGAATTTTACCATCCTCATCCAAAATCGAGACGTACTTTATTACATCCTTCATTTCTCCGCCATAGGCCCCTGCATTCATAGCGACAGCACCGCCCAAAGTGCCAGGAATTCCACTTGCAAACTCCATACCAGCTAAGCTTGACTTTAATGCCAATCTTGAAAGGGTTGATAATAGAATGCCTGCCTGCGCTTTTATAATTTCACCTTCTACCTCAGCATTGCTGAAAGTGTCTGCGATTTTTACAACTGCTCCACGAATTCCATTATCTCGAACCAATAGGTTAGAACCATTGCCCATTATCATGAAAGGAACTTGATTATCCACTAGGATATCAATAGAATCTTGTATATGGCCGACTTCTCTTGGCAGAATCATAAGATCAACCAAGCCACCAATCCTAAAGGAAGTATGATTTTTCATGCTTTCATTTTTTAATAGCTGGTCTTCCTGCAAAATATCACTTAATGCTTGGTAAGCTTTTTCTAAATTCATATACATAAACTCCTATAAAAATCTTTTAACTATCACATATTTACGAGCCTTCATCATTAAGCTTATTCCATAGATGCTCTATCAACTCGTAATTAGATCCAAAGGGTCCTGTATTCGCTTTATTTAAGGAATCTTCTAGAGTCTTCATTTGGGCATCCTCGTTGTAGAGTTCTAGTTCCTCTATAACAGAAAACATACCGATTATTGATAGGCTACTTTGAACATCTTCCTCTAATAGTCCTCCCAAAAAAGAGATACAAAGCTCCTTCTTGTCTTCGTTACTTTGTTGTAGTAGACCATAGGCTGCAATTTGATCTATGTAATAACCAGACTCATCATCTAAAGGAAGAGGAAATAGCTGAAATTCCACGCCTTTGCCTGCCTCATCAAGATTTCGCAAGTCATAGAGCACCTTATTATCCCCTAACAATACAGCCGATCGCTTATCTGGTCCAAATAAACGAAATGCGCTAGCATAAGGCATTTCTTGCATATTATCCGGTGTTATCCTTACTTCCTCTGCTGTCCATTGCTCTATTGTTTGGAAAGCAGTATTATCTATTATTTTAACACTTTCCTGATAAATCATACCAAGTAGAGGTCTGCTATGAAAACCGGTATAAGTACAAAAACCATAATAATCGATACTTCTTCTACCATTCTTTTTCTGATGTGCTGCTTTAGTGACTATCGTATTCAAATCTCTGTAATCTAAGAATTCTAGATTGCTGTCAAGATCTGCATTCTGTATAGCATCTTGATGCACATATAATCCATAAGAGCCCATCATCCAAGGTAGACCAATTAGTTTAGTTCCCGCTTGTACTCTTTGCAACGCCAATTCTCTCAATTTACTTCTTTCTTCTTCAGAAAGATAGACAGATAAATCCTCTAGATAATTCTCAGGTATAGCTTGCTCGTAAATTCCTAGAGATATCAGGTCAGGTAAAACATCTCTACCGGTATCTCCATGAAGATACATGGCTAAACGTTCAGCGCTTATGGATCTTACATCGATAAAAACACCTGGGTTCTTCTTCTCAAAGCTTTTTATATAACTGTCCAACCAGCCCAAGTGAGTGCCTTTTCCCGCCCGCACATAAGGTATATCCCAAAGACTGATAACACCCGACCACTCGGGCTTTTTTACCTGAAAAGGATCTTCTGGCAGTCGCTGGCTACGATCTTTAAACCAAGGTGGAAAGAAAATCAAAAATAACAAGGTAAGTACTAGTATAAATATAGCAAACGGCTTTACTTTACTCTTCTTCATAGGGAACCTTACCCCCTCCATACTTCTTAGCTAACTCCTACTTCATTTATATGGATTGTCAGAAAAAAGTATGACTAGGGTTATCCCCTGTTTATGATTATTCTTCCATACTAGCTGCCATCATTGCAGCTAAGCGATTATCCAACTCTTTTGCCGCATTATAGCCCATATGTTTCAATCTCCAGTTACGAACTGCAACTTCAATAATAATAGCTAAATTACGGCCAGGCCTTACAGGTAATATTACTTTTGGTAGCTTTGCACCAAGAATTTCCGTATATTCCTCTGTCAGCCCCAAACGATCATATTCTTTGTTGCTGTCCCAGAATTCCAGATAAACTACCATATCAATGGCTTTTGTATTTATTACTGCTCCTACCCCATACATAGCTTTTATGTCTATGATACCTATGCCTCTTATTTCCATAAAATGGCGTATCACCTCTGGCGAGTCGCCGATTAGGCGGTTTTCTGCTACTTTTTTTATTTCAACCGCATCATCCGCTACTAGTCTGTGGCCACGCTTTATGAGCTCTAGAGCTGTTTCACTCTTCCCTATTCCGCTTTCTCCCATGAGGAGAACCCCTTCGCCGTAGACGTCTACTAATACTCCATGACGTGTAATTCTAGGTGCTAGAGCTGAATCCAAATAGTTAATCATTCGATGAATAACACTGGTAGTTGACTTACGGGAACGTATTATAGGACATTTATATTTCTTGGCAACCTCAATTAGGTATTCTGGAATATCCATATTTCTAGAGATCAAAACACAAGGAATACCAGATCTGAAAAATCTATCCAGCTGCACTTTCCTATTATCGGGATCCATGCTATCCAAGTAGGTCATTTCTACTTTACCTATTACTTGTATTCTTTCTATAGCAAAATAATCAAAAAAACCAGCAAATTGCAGACCTGGACGATTAATATCACTCGTTTCAATATCAATAGATAGAGAATTGCCTTCATATATCACTTCCATATCCAATACCTGAATCATGTCTTCAATTGAAATCCTGCTCACCAAGTCACCCCTTCCCTAAAATAAACCTCTCAACCACATCAGCTACTCCATCCTCATCATTGCCTCTAGCTATATATTGTGCGTAGATCTTTACTTCCTCAGGTGCATTACCCATTGCCACTCCTAAACCTGCATAATCAATCATAGAAATATCGTTGAAACTATCTCCGATAGCTATAATCTCTTCCTTGGGGATACCTAACATATCACCTAGCTTAGACAAAGCCTTTCCTTTTGTTGCCTCTCCATTGGTAAACTCAAGATAAGGGGGTCTAGAAATGAGCACCTGTAGCTGATTTCCAAACTGATTCTGAAAGTCTTCCAAATGCTTTTGAATAACTGATGGATCAGCTACTATTAAAAGCTTCATGGGCTCTTCTTCTAAGAACTGCTTTAAATCCCCTGCTTCTTGACCTTTGATTCCTGACATTCTATGATAATATTGGCTGTATTCATTATCTTCTTCAAAGAAATATGTGCTCTCATTATATACCTGCAAATGTAGGTTTCTCTTTTTGCATTCATCTATAATGCTATGAACATAATCCATAGGAACGGATTTTCTAACCAAGGTTTCCCCTGTATGAATATCTTTTATAAATGCTCCTTGATAGGTTATGACCGGTATATCAACCTCCATCTCTTTGATATAAGGCATAGCCGAATCCAACATCCGACCTGTAGCTATAGTAACGTAAACGCCTTTATCACGGGCGGCAAAAAGGGCATCCTTATTAGCCTTGCTTATTTTTGAATCGCTGCCTAATAGAGAATCATCTAAATCCACAGCGATTAATTTGTAATTCAATATTTTTCACCTCAGTATTATTATTATTATTATTAGACGTTTTGTTGTCTCTTTGGTATTATCAGAGCGGAAATAATATAGGCTATTAAACCTGGGAAACCTGTGGTAATTATCGATAAAATTACCCAAGCCAACCTTATCAAGGTAGAGTCTATATCAAAAAACTCAGCAATTCCTCCGCAAACCCCACTAATCTTCTTATCGGTTTCGGATAGATACATTTTTTTCATGCAAATTCCCCTTTCAACCAATTCATTATATTAGCCATTATTCAGTATATACGGAACTAATTTTTCTGTCCAGTAAACGATCAAGAAACTATCCCAAATAATTCTTTATCTCTTCGGCAGCTTTACGATTCATGCCCTGAACTTCTATTAACTGCTCCAGGTTTGCCTTTTTAATACCTTCCACTGATCCAAATGCTTTGATCAAGCTTTTCATTCGTTTCGGTCCAATTCCTGGTATGTCCTGTAGTACGGAATGTAGGCTATTTTTATTTCTTAAACTGCGATGATAGCTAAGAGCAAAACGATGGGCTTCATCCCTTAGCCTTTGCAGTAGGTGTAAGGCGCTGGAGTTCCTAGGGAGAAAAATAGGATCTCCTCCTTCAACGGAATATAGCTCATCAAATTCTTCTGCCAACCCAAAAGCTGGTATATGATCCACTCCTAGCTTTTCCATAGAAGTCATGGCAGCACTTAGTTGTCCCTTCCCTCCATCAATTATTATCAAGTCTGGAAAACAAGAAAACTTACCTAATGAATAGTCCTTTCCTTCTTCCTCCAGTTTGCTCCTTTCTTCTATTCCTCTATTGAAGCGCCTTCCCACTACCTCTGCTATGCTGGCAAAATCGTTAGGCCCTTCTACAGTCTTGATTTTAAAACGACGATATTCCTTTTTGGCTGGTTTTCCATCTATAAATACTACCATGGAAGCTACTGACTGAGTGCCTTGGGTATTGGATATATCAAAAGCTTCTATGCGTCTAGGTGGCGTAACCAAGTAAAGGGCTTCCTGCAAGCCTAAAACAGCCCCCTTAGTCCTTGCCAGCTCACGCCCAGCCTTCCGATTATATGTATGCAATGTTTCTTCTGCATTTCGTTTGGCCATCTGTACAAGCTTTAATTTTTCTCCTCTTTGAGGTCTGCGGATATAAACCCTAGCTCCCTTTTTCTCAGTTAACCATTTTTCAATGACATCTTGGTCATCTATATCCTCTTGTAGATAAATTTCTTTGGGGATAAATACTGAATCTGCATAAAATTGCTTAAGATAAGAGTTTAAAACCTCTTTAAGCTCCATGCCCCCTGTATCTTCCAAAATAGGGTGTTCAGCTGCAATTAGCTTGCCATTGCGAATCATAAAGATTTGGATAGCTGTTTGGTTTTCCTCCTGATAACAAGCAAAGATATCTTGATCTACCATGGAAGTAGACATTATTTTCTGAGTTTCCATAATCTTTTCTACGGCTTGTATTTTATCACGTATGCCAGCTGCTTTCTCAAATTGCAGATTTTCGGAAGCCTTCAACATAGCCTCTCGAAATTCGTTAAGGATATCCTGCTCTTTGCCTTCCAGGAAGCGCAGCACATCTTTTATCATTTCCTGATATCTATCCTTTAGAACGTTACCCATACAAGGGCCCCAGCATTGGCCAATATAATAGTGGAGACAAGGTCTTTCTGGTGCTTGTCCCTCCTGTATACTACGATTACAGCTACGTATGGGGAAAATACGTTTTATAACTTCAATGGTTTCTCTCACAGCACCAGCATTGGTATAAGGCCCAAAATATCGGTGCTTATCTTTGTTGATTCTCCTAGTCAGCAATATCCTAGGATACTCTTCTCCAGTAGTAACCTGAATAAAGGGATAATGCTTGTCATCTTTTAAAAGAATATTATATTTTGGCCGATGCTTCTTTATGAGATTGGACTCTAAAATTAGAGCTTCTACTTCTGTATCTGTAATAATATATTCAAAATC
>JAAZEK010000383.1 GCA_012512335.1 Clostridiales bacterium
GTAGCACCTTTAAGGCATCTGCAAACCCTCTTAATATGTAAGCTACTACAGCAGTAGAATGTAAAACAAACAAAATGCCGTAAGCCTTTCCTAAAACCTTCCCCAAAATTTCTTGTGAAAACTCAATGACAGTTTCATTGGGGAAGCGTTTGCTAAGAGTAATAATCACAGCTGCTAAAACAATTGATAAAATACCTGCTAATAATGTAGACAATGCACCATCAATTCCTGCTTGTTCAGCAGCTATACGGGGAATAAATACAATGGTCATACCAATAATAGTTAATGCTACTAGGGCACTTACTTGAAAATTGCTAAGTCCCTTTTGTTTATTTTGCATGAAACTCCCCTCACTCCATATCCATTCTAATCATATCTATTGGATATGATTGAACAGGTCTTTTTTTCATTTTTCTTGCTGGCCCTCGGATGACAAAATCTTTCATATCACTTAAAATTGTTGGGGCTTGTGGTGCCATATAGTTGATTCCAAAGCTTTTTATTGAGACCAAATGAATATTAATGACTATAAACGCCAGCATTACACCGTATAATCCTAGAATAGCAGCCATTAGCATTAAAGGAAAGCGCATTGTTCTGAGACCAAGAGCTGCACTGTATGTCGGTATAACAAAGGAGGCTATAGCGGTAAGAGCAACTATAATTACCATAATTGGACTTGTCAGCCCAGCATTTACAGCTGCATCGCCTATTACTAAGCCACCGACAATCCCTATGGTTTGGCCGATACCTTTTGGTAGCCTTGCTCCTGATTCTCTTAATAACTCAATGGTCATTTCCATTAAAACCGCTTCAATAACTGATGGGAAAGGTACTCCCGTTCGCGTTGCGGCAATGGACAATGCTAGGCGTGTGGGAATTAGTCCTGGATGGTAGGTGACTACAGCAATATAAACTGCTGGTGTAAATACTGCAAAGAATGAAGCAGTCCATCTTAAAAATCGTATGAATGAAGCTACAATCCATCTTTCGTTATAATCTTCCGGGCTCTGAAAGAATTGAGCGAATGTGGTAGGAATTGTCAAAGCGAATGGGCTGTTATCCACCAATACAATAACACGACCTTCCATAAGATTTGATATGGCTTTATCAGGTCGTTCAGTGACTTGCATTTGTGGTAGCGGTGTTAGGCTGTTATCCTGTATCAACTGCTCTAAATGTCCTGCACTGGCAATTTGGTCGATATCAACTGCACTAAGGCGCTCTTCCAATTCTTCGATTAATTTATTGTTGGTAATACCCTTTATATAAACATAAGAAATATCGGTTTTGCTCCGTCTACCTAGACGAATGGTGCGTATAACCATGTTTGGATCCTTACACTTTCTTCTTAGAAGGGCAGTATTGGTTCGTAGAGTCTCCGTAAAGCCCTCTCTCGCACCCCGAATAACACTTTCTGATTGAGGATCTGAAATACTTCTAGTTGACCATCCTCTTGCACTTAGGATAATAAGTTTGTCATAACCATCAACAATCAAGATAACTTCACCAGATAAAACTAGAAGCATAGCTTCATCCAAAGTTTCAGATTCCCTCATATCTGCTACTGTCAATACATGATCTATTATAAAATCATAGGCTTCTTCTGGTTTTATTACATCACTTATCAAAGCTTCGTATTCAAGAACAGAAGACATCATTGGTCGCAAAATTGAATCGTGAATGACTGACTTCTCTATCAAGCCATCTATGTATATTAGTGCACAGTCAATATTATTTGTGCCAAGTTTGAACTTGCGGAAAACAGCATCTGAGCTTTCCTTCAGAAATGCCTGGAATTTTTCATAATTTTCATCAAGATTCTTTGATAAGTCAAGACTCACCCTGTCTTCACTATTTGCTTGTGGCTTTTGCCGTTCTTCTATTATTTCTTTGGTTTTTGGATTTTTATCTCTCTTTATTATCTTCATTACTTCCTCCTATCAAAAAACCACCTAAAACGTATTCCTTATCTTAGATTGTTCAAAATAGGAAGTAATATTCTTAATTCTAATATTTATGTGGACTCTCAAATGAAAGTTTTAGATCTAGACCCACAGAATTTATCCTGTTTTAGTAAACTTCAGTCATATAATTGTACATATGTGGAAATAATTTCATTAAGTTTTGTAAGGATTCCTCTTTAGAACAGGACAGCCTATTCTCTCTATAAGCATTTTCTACTGATAGATAGCCCCACAGAAGCTGACTTAAGCATTGAATGTTTATGGTAATATCCGGCTCCTCGATTACCCTGCTAACTTTAGCTTTACCATTTCGTTGCTTAATTTCATAACATCCATTATTATCATGATAAAAATCATCCTTCACTTGCAAAACAAAGGGATCACCAATATAATCTAATCCACCTATGGCTCCTATCATCCTATGTATACGTCCCATGACAAATGTCTCTTTCTCCAGCTTGCCCCGAGAATCTAGCATGGAGAGATAATCTGTATCCCAGATGGGAGCTTTGCGAATTATATTATCTACTTGCCCCATATGGGATAAGGCAAGATTTAGTAAGTTATGTTTTGAAGTAGCCGTGGTGTAAATCAGCTCTTGTATGGCTAACGTTTTGTCTTCTATAGCATATAGTATATAACCTTGTGTTTCATTGTTAAACTCGTATGCATATGCGAATCCATTATCCATCTCTAAATCTTTTATAAGCTTCGCCCATTCATTAGGGCCTCGTAGTATGTAACCGTTATAACCATTCATATAATTGAAATAGCAATCTGTTAGCTTATTCAAATCTACATTCAAATTAACTTTCCTGAATGAACCACCAGTACCTGCTTTTATTTGCTGTTTAGGGGCTGCAATGACTGAATTGGATATAACTTCCCGATATATAAGCAAGTCATAACAAACTTCCCATCCGTATTTTCTATAAAAATCATATTGGAAAGGTAATAATATGGAGATATCGTATCCCCTTTCCTTCATTACATTATCAGCATAAAGCAATAGCTTTTTTACCAAGCCCTGACCTCTGTATTCAGGCCATGTCCCTACACCAACTATATAATACACTGGCACCTCTCTTCCTCTTAATTGCATACGATAAGGAAGTAACTGGAGGCTGGACTGTATCCTGTCGCCCTCTTCAGCAATCAAGGTATTGCCAGGCAGGTAGCAAGTATTAAAAAAGAAGTCGATAAATTCAGGGCTGTCATCAAAGCAATAGCTCCAAAGATCCCTAATTTGAGGAGTATCCCCTTCTCTTGCCAATCGGATCATAATTTCTCACCTTCCATAGAATAAAAGCCAGTATATTTTTTAACCATCTTTACTGGATTATATGATAGTTTCGCCTTTCTAAGACCAGCAATGCCCATATCCTCTTCACGGTTAATATAAGTAACATCAGACCAAGCTTTACTAGCAAAGGTTTGATTTATTACAGTAAAAGAACCATCATATTCAGTATTTGCTTTTTCGATATGTATTACTGCCATGTCAGGGTTAAGCTTCTCCCCAATAGAAAATGCCTGCACTATTCCATTGATGCGAATTACCCCACCAATTATATTAAGTTTATGAAAATTATTGATAATCTCACCTATGGCTTGCTTTTCCTCTAGAACAGACTTACCCCCGTCTCGATCAGATATCCATTTTAACTCTGTTTTCAAACATTCCTGCAGATTACTGTCTGACATTTCTTCGTATTCAAAGGGATAGCTTTTCATAAATTTATTGATATGGTTTCTCTTTTGTCTGAAATTTTTGCCCTTCAATTCAATAAGATCCTGAGACAGATAGACATAATCATTATTATTACGATCTTCTCGGAAGAGCACCTTGTTGGGTAAAGCGGACTCAATTTCCTGCTTTTGTTTCTCTGTAACGGATTTAAGGATTAATGGGTAAGCTTGTCTATGTATATAATCAGCTAATATCGGCAGTACAGTAGCGTAATCAGCAGTTTTCAAGCTTAAGGGAGGAAAAATCGAAGGATATAAATCGCGAAAATTTTCTATAATACATAGATGACCTTCAATAATGGCATACTTAAAGCGGTATGCCAGACGCCATATAAATATATTTGTAAAAGAAAACTCGGAGTTTTCAAAGGCTTTGGCTTGAAAATAACTATCAAATAATGGTTTGTCACTCAATTCTATGTCTTTGAATGCTATCACTAAAAAACCTCCTATTAATTACTGCAAAGGCCTAGATTAGGGCAAAGAGTTTGCCTTTGTTTCAGCATTAGTGTTAATTATAACATACGTGCAATCAGTGAATCTGATTGCTACACACCGTTTCAATAAATACATTAGGCAAAAACCATAGTTTTTGCTTCATTTGTAGTGTTTATTATAACATAATTTCATGTTCCTGAAACAGATAATAGGAGTTTTCTCAACTACGTAAAATCTTACTCTATGCAAGCATAATTTCTGATGCTTCTTGTTTTATTTCTATTTCCACTTTAGAAATTTCATCCTTAATAACCTTCAAGATTCCATCCAACTCCTCATAGAACACAACAATAATATCTCCTGCTTTAGCATTCTGAATAGCTTTTTGCAGAGCTTTTTCTTCATCGTTTATTAATGATATGTCTTTGTGGTCCATTCCCGAAGCAAGAGCTCCTTCTTGTAGAAGACTAGAGATTTCACCTGATTTTCTGCCCCTAGAATTTTTATCCTCTTTAATTATGATTTGATTAAAGGCTTTACCTGCAACTTCTCCTACTTCTCGTACGGAAAGATCATTTCGATCTCCCGGAGTCCCAATTATCCCTATTAAGCGAGAACCTCCCATTTTCTTAATAGCTTCAGTTACTCTGACATAACCTGCTAAGTTATGACCATAATCTACAACAACACGAAAATCCCTAATATTGTAAATGTTAAACCTACCTGGATTATGTATTTCATCGCAATAGAAAGTAGCTAAAGCATTCTCTATTATCTGTAGCGGTATATTAAGAGCATATGCTGAACAGAATGCTGCTAGGCAATTTTCAATGTTATGTATCAACTTTCCACCGTAAGTAGCTGGTATCTGGGATATCGAGAGACTTTTAAGCAAACCGTTTCCTGTTGCTAAGGTGATATAATCGTCCTTTAAAAATACAGCTATGCCACCTTCTATAATATGCTTGTGAATGATCAAATTATCTTCTTGAACAGAAAAATATATAATATTAGCTTTTGTTTTTTCTGCAGCCCGAACTACTAGCTTATCATCTGCATTTAGAACTACATATCCATTGCTTTTAACAGCTTCTACAACTAATGACTTTACATGTAACATATCTTCCAAGGTTTCTACTTCATCAAGACCTAGATGGTCCTCACTAATATTGGTTAAGACAGCTACATCAGCAAGATCATAGCCCAAACCAGAGCGAATAAGGCCACCTCTGGCAGTTTCCAAAACAGCAATGTCGACAGTCTTGTCCTGAAGAAGAACTTTAGCACTAGCAGGACCTGTAGTATCCCCTTTCATGATGCACTTATCATTTATATAAATACCTCCAGTGGTGGTCATACCAGTTACCAATCCCTGTGCCTTTAAAATATGGGAAATCATCCTGGTTGTTGTTGTTTTTCCATTGGTTCCAGTTACAGATACAATTGGTATGGAATGCTTCATACCATATGGGAACATCATGTCAACAATGGCATTGCCAATTTTCCTGGACTTGCCTTTCGAAGGAAAAAGATGCATGCGGATTCCGGGAGAAGCATTTATCTCAATAATTACCCCATTATGTAAGTATAAGGGTTTGCTAATATCTAGGCAGGTAAAATCCACACCTGCAATATCTAGTCCTATAGTTTTTGCAGCTCTTATGGCAAGCTCTTGGTTATATGGATGAATACGTTCAGTAACATCAATAGCTTCACCGCCAGTGCTTATATTTGCATTGGCTTTAAGATAAATCCTAAGTCCATTTTTAGCTATGCTATCAGGAGTATATCCTTGCTTCTTAAGTACATTCATACTTATTTCATCTATTTTTATTTTTGTAAGAGGTTTTTCATGACACTCTCCTCTTCTTTCGTCTCGATTCTTTAATTCTACTAATTGCGCAATTGTATGCTTACCATCAGCCATTACATGTGCAGGTACGCGAAGGGATACAGCTGCTATTTGATTTCCAACAACTAAAACTCGATAGTCATTTCCTTTAACATACTCTTCTACTAATATATTTTCTGATATTTCAGCAGCTATACGAAAGGCGTCAGGTATCTCATCAATAGATTGTATGTTGAGAGATACACCTTTGCCCTGATTACCATTTATTGGCTTAATAACTATTGGAAATCCTATTTCTCTAGCGGCTTCCTTTGCCTCATCTAACTTCATACAAACAGTTCCCTTCGGTACAGGAATACCAACTTGGCTCAGAAGCTCCTTGGAAATTACCTTATCACAAGCTATATCAACAGAAATACAACTGGTGCGATCAGATAAGGTTCCTTCCATTTTTTTATGGTACTTTCCATAGCCCAATTGTAGGATGCTTCCTTTACCAATTCTAGTAACGGGGATCCCTCTCTCTATCGCAGCATCAACTATGGCTTGAGTACTTGGTCCGTATCCAAATTTTGCAACAGTTTCACGTATTTGCTTGAGTCCCTTATTCATATTAAACTGCTCCCCCAAGCATAAGCTATGTGCCATCTGCACGGCTAGCTTTGCGGTTTCCAAGCCTGTGTGTTCTTCTTTATGTGCAAATAATATGGTATAACAACTGGTTTCGCTAACTTGTCTAGCTCTTCCGAAAGATACCTTATGGCCAATTTGATTTAATATTTCTAATGCACTATGCTCAATCACGTGAGCGAGATATGTGCCTTCTTTAAGTCTTTGTTTAAAGCCTCCTTCATAGCCTAATGAGCAATGATGATTGGTCAAACCAGGTAATATTCTAAGTAGTTGTTCGTTAAAATTTGGAATATCACAAGTTGGAATGTCTACCCATTCCTGTAAATCCACAATCAATTTTATAACTTTTTGATGACTATATATATTTCTTCCGTTATATGCTCTTAACTCACGAATCAGCAAGCCAGTTACCTCCTTATAATTGGCAAACGACTGGTTAGGTCATATTTATATTCAGCTGGCAAAATGTGTAATGTGATATCTGTAAAAGCTAAAATATCATCGGGTCTTGATTCCGAAACATTTGTATAACTACAATTGATACCATCTAAAATTGTAACTGCATTAGAACCGATTACCTCAAAGCTGTGATTTGGCCTCACTACGATGGCAGTGTCCTCATCAATGCCAATACCAAGTACCTTGGGATTTTGAGAAACCGCTGCCAATAACCTACCTATACGGCCTCTTTGAGCAAAGTGTTGATCAATGACTACCCCATCAATCAGTCCAAGTCCAGGTGCCATTTTAACTGTGCAACGCCTAGGAGCTTTGTCATCATCTCCTGATGTTATCATAGTTTCACTCATAACAGATGCTCCTGCGCTAGTTCCAGCAATCACCAGACCAGCCTCAAATGATTCTCTCAAATAAACTTCCATTTTTGTTCCACCTATTAAACTGGTTATTTTTAACTGATCTCCACCAGTAAAGTAAACACAACTTGCATCTTCAATTCGTTCCAGACGTTCTTCATCATTAGCATCTTCTCTGGTTTCAATATGCAATGCTTCTACAAAAGATGCGCCTAATTGTCTGAAGAGATGCTTATACTCTCTTCCAACGTCAGAAGGGTAATCTGTAGCTACAGTGAGTATTATTATTTTACCATCTGCGTAATCAGCCAACTCTACGACCTTTTTCAAAATGACGCATTCATTTTTTTTATCTTCTTTGCCGCCTATGATGACCAAAACGCCTTTTCTATCGGCTTCCATTTCATTCCTCCAAGCAAATCAATATAAATATCCTTCCCAGATTGTAGTCATTCTTATACAATATAAAAAAAGGCACCTTTCGGTGCGTTTTCTTTAATTTTTATATTTTTCCTTGCTTTTTGACTTTTTATCTTCCTCAAAGATGTCTCCTTTTGATAATTCCCCCCGCATGGCATCCTTTTTGGCGATTGCTTCCTTGATCTTATTTCTTCTGCGTATACCATCTAGGTAACTTAAACCCGTAACTATAGGAAAGAACAAAATAAATATAATACTAACAGCTGGCATACTGCTTTGAAAAGTGATAATCAACTTAATATAGGGAATTAAGTAGGCGCGCAATAATACATCAAATAACCAAACAGAAGGTAATGCAAGAGCGAGTATGTATAGAATAAGCCCAGGTATAGATGCTATCAATCCTGCGATAAATCCTTTGCTTTTACTAAATCTATCTCTTTTCAAGTCATTTTGTCCATAATGAGAGGCATCAGCATATATTACAAGACAAAATAAAGCTATAAACATAATACCTATAATCCATTGATATAATTCACTATCAGGAAATACACCAAAGATTAAAAAATATAGAAAAAATTGCACAACAGACATTAACACATGGCTTCCAAATAATTTTAAGCCAAACTTACCATAACCCATTTATACTCACCCTTTTTCATTACTGTTTTATCACTTATTTAGTATTTTACACTAACTTACTGCAGATTACCAGAGGATAATAGTGAACTCGTTTTTCCTCTGACTTAACATCGAGGATTTCAGATGGAGACTCTACTTCACTTGTTAATAATAGCGAATGCGCCACTTATAGAAGTGGGTGTCTTGACGTAGGATCAAGGCTTTTCGCTTTGGATAAGCCCTAAATTTGTTAGCACAGCATCAAGTGGGACATCAAAGTCTTCTACTGGAAGCTGTTCCACTAACTGCTCATCAAAGCATACACCTATAGTTATTGCACCTTTACGTAGACTTGGCAAAAAACGATCATAATATCCAGCACCAAATCCTAGGCGGTTACCACTAGGATCAAAAGCCAGACCAGGAACAACCGCAAGATCAATGTCCTTACTATTTACTTCCTTAATATTATCTTTATCAGGCTCTAAAATTCCTAAGGTTCTAGGAGCCAAATCATCAAGGCTGTATATTTCACAAGGTAATAGTAGCTTACCTTCTGATATGGTTAATGGTACTGCTATTCGTTTACCATCTTTTAAGGCTTGATTTATAAAAGAGTGGGTTTCTACTTCGCTGCGGAAGCTTACATAAACAAAAATTAGTTTAGAATCATTATAGATTTGCAGACTTCTTAGCTTATTCATAATAATTTCACTTTTACTAGTTCTTATTTTAATTGGTATTCGGCTTCTTTTGTTCGCCATAATCTTTCTTAAATCTGACTTATTCATATAATACTATCCTCCTGATATATTCTAGGCACTCGATTACTAATAGAAGTAAGTATCTCATAGGAGATGGTGCCGCTAAGATTAGCAAGTTCATCTGCAGTTATTTGTTCAGAACCCTGCTCTCCCAATAATACAACTGCTGAGCCTACACAAGCATCTGGTATATCTGTAATATCAATCATCAATTGATCCATACACACTCGACCGATGACAAGTGCTCTTTTGCCACACACCAATACGGAAGACTTATTGCTTAGAATCCGAGGATATCCATCTGCATAGCCTACTGGAAGAGTAGCAACTTTTATATTATCATTAGCTGTGTAAGCACGGCCATAGCTTACAGTATCTCCTGACCTTATGACCTTTGTATAAGCAATTCGGCTTTCCCATTGTAGTACGGGAGATAATTTTATTTTAGCCTGATCCTTTACAAAAAGCGAAGGGTAATAACCATAAGCGCTTATACCACATCTCACAAGATTATAGTTGGCTTCTCGAAATTGAAAAACTCCTGCACTATTAGAAGCATGAATCCAGTTAACCTTAATTCCACTTTCTTCTAATACTAGAAGCATACTGTCCATTTTCTTCATTTGCTCTCGGGTATAAGCTGGATCAGCCTCATCAGCAGTAGCAAAATGGGTAAAGACACCATCTAATTGTATACCTCTCATTGAGGATAACTCATCAACAAGGAAATAGAGTTCATCTCTAGTACGAAAGCCTATACGACCCATGCCAGTATCAAATTTTAAATGAATCTTAGCTTCCTTTCCATACTGCTTAGCTGTATCATTTAAAAAACGTGCTGTTTCAATAGATGGAACCGCTTGTGTTAAATTATATTGGAGTGTTGTCTTACATTGCTCTGGAGTGATATCTCCTAATACTAATATGGGTAATTCTATACCATTTTCTCGTAATTGAGCTCCTTCTTCTGGTAAGGCTACACCCAACCAAGTAGCACCAGCTTTAGCCGCCTGCTCTGCCATTTTGAGTGCGCCGTGTCCGTATGCATTTGCCTTTACAACTACCATTAAATCTGTATTTGGATTGAGCAATGATCTTAACTGCTTAATATTATTTTTAAAACGCAATAAATCTACAATCGCCTTTGTTGGTCTCATTACCTGACCCTCCCATAGTGAGGCACTAGTACTTTCAAAAGAAGCTGTGGCCTCCTTAAACTATTATAATGGATAGAAGCTGTTATTTAAAGGTTTATAAAAGAAAAGCGTGGTGTAAGCACCACGTTTTTCGAATAATGATTATTGATTTAAGATTTTATAAAAGTAGCACAATCTGTCTCTTGGGTTTCTCGTGCATCTGGGTGTTGGATTTCAATTTCTTCTGCTGAACAATAGTTACCTTGAGCATTATAATAACAAGAAGTAACCACACATTTTACGCCAGACAAATGTTCGTTTGTTTTTTCTATTGGTTCATGCATGAACGCATCGCCTCCTCTTTTATTATTACTTTTAGTATTCATAAAAACAATGCAATCTATTACTGGAATTTATTGTTTTTAAAGCTATTTTCTCCAAAATTTAAAACAGCATGCCAAGTTACTAAAAGATGACCACCTGACTATAAGCATGTCTAGCAAATTTTAAGATTTACTTTAAAAGGAAGCTATAAAAATGGTTCCTTAAGTTTGTTAGTTACGTGTTAGTTACCGTCTAAATTTCTGGCGATTTGATGACATTTATTTTAAGATAGTCAAAAAAAACCCGCTTAGAATGTTGATATCTAGCGAGTTTGATTTGTTTTTATTTGGTGGACCATCACGGGCTCGAACCGTGGACACCCTGATTAAGAGTCAGGTGCTCTGCCAACTGAGCTAATGGTCCATATATAGTTTGTGAAAAATGGTGCGCCCAGTAGGATTCGAACCTACGACCTCCAGATTCGAAGTCTGTAACTCTATCCAGGCTGAGCTATGAGCGCACGTGGAGCGGGTGATGGGGATCGAACCCACACAGCCAGCTTGGAAGGCTGGAATTCTACCATTGAACTACACCCGCAAGTAAATGTCCTATTGAACCTTCCAGAAAAAATGGAGCGGAA
>JAAZEK010000384.1 GCA_012512335.1 Clostridiales bacterium
CATATGCTGATATACTTAGCCAGCATATCTCCCAGACCTGCCTGAAGCATTCTTTTAGGCGCTTGGCAGACAATATCCAAATCTGCCATTATGGCAACAGGACAGGCACTTTGAAGTGTAACTTTTACTCCGTTGGATATCATGGATGAAGTATTGGATGCAAAGCCGTCCATGGATGGTGCAGTACCTACGATTATAAATGGCAGATCAGTAACCATAGCTATAATTTTGCTGATATCATTTATTGTACCCGAGCCAATTGCAACAATAAAATCACAGCTTTTGTCAAAGTTCATAGTAGCTTGACCTACAGCGAACTCATCAGGTTCCAGGTGCTCCTGAGGATAAATATAGCTGCTAAAATCCATACCCTGCTCTTTTAATAAAGACTCTACTTTTTCTCCAGCAGCTTGATAGGTATTGCGATCTGCTATAAGAAAAGGTTTTCTGCCACCATATTTGCGAACCAATTCAGGGAGCTGTCTAAGAGCACCATGTCCTACTGATACTTCTTTTACATCTGAAAAATGGCGTTTCCCGCATTTACAGGAAAAACCTTCCTCCCTAAATAATTCATTCATAGGTAATTGTGAAAAACTAGTTTCTTGACACAAAGTAAATCACTTCTCTTTCTTCTGCAAATATTCTTCCAAAGCTTTGGCAAGTTGATCAGGACAAGATGTAGTGCCTTGGCATTCTATTCCTTTAAGCTTTTTAATAACATCCATTACTTTCATACCCTCTACCAAACGGCTGATAGCTTCCAGGTTTCCATCGCAACCGCTAGTGAATTGTACAGAATGTAATATATCATCTTTTACTTCGAAAACTATATTACTGGAGCATACTCCATTTGTCTCATATATTGTCATCCTTATAGTCTCCCTGCTAATCTTGTTTTTCTTCTATCGTATATATTTCTATTGTAGCCAAATAACCCTACTGTAAAGTAGCATTCTTCTGCAGATGAATCATCACTTCTTCGTTTAGAACACTCAACTTAATATAAGGTATACCAAACGACTCCTCATACTCAGAATAATCTTCGGTTCCCATGTATTTAGAAAAGTATTCCACCATATCTTCATCAGTAACATTAATATTTGCATCTTCTGCAATTGCTTGTAAGATTAGAAACATTTCTGCCATTTGTGTATTATCTTCAAGATACAGCTCTATTAACTCATCTACACTTGAGATTTCTAGATTTGCGCTTAAAAATTCATCTAATTCCAATCCATAAAGGCTAGCATTATCCTGAAAGAATTGAATCATTTGATTGTTCTGGTAATCTAAGAGGCTCTCTGGTACCGAGTTAACGGTTATATTCTCAAGTAAATATTCCTGTATATAGTTGAACATGGCTTGTTCTTGCATCATGGTTTTGATGTCTAATTCCATCCCATCAACGGTATTCCATCCATATTCAGATGATAACTTATCAGCAACAAATTGATCAGTCATTTCAGGTAATTCTGCAATATAGTTCAGTGTTATGGCGAAAATTGCATCCTTGCCGTTAAGATCCTCCACTCCATAGTCTTCAGGGAAGGTTACTTCTATATCAAATGATTCACCTGGCGTGTGCCCTATAAGCTGCTCTAGAAAATCATCGATATAGCTTGTAACACCAATGGTAACCTCTGCACCGGCTCCGTTTGTATTGCCCCCATCAAACTCTACACCATCAACACTACCAACAAAATCCATGTTAATGGTATCGCCATCTACAACAGCGCGGTCAGTTATCTGCTCCTTATATTCTTCCAATATGGCATTAATCTCCATTTGAACATATTCATCTGGTACAGCATGAATTTCACTTGGGACTTCTATTCCGATATATTCTGATAATTCGACATGGTCTAAAGCTGTGACATCTTCCCAAAATCCATTTTCATCAATGCAGTCACTATAATTAAATATAGGAGCTGATGTAGATGGATCAGTAGGAGAATTGCTTGTTTGAGAATCAGTTGTCGGTTGACCTCCTGTTGGGTCATTATCGTTATTGTTACAGCCAGTAAAAACAGTTATAGCAATAATAGCGATTAGAAATAAGCCTAGTAGTCTTTTTGTGTTTTTCATTAGTCACTCTCCATTATAAAATTAATACTATTATACATGATTATAGCAAAAATTTGTGAATGACTTGTGAATTCTTTAATTTGCTTGATATAAAACTTGAGTAAAACTTGAGAACTGTCCCCACCTTTTTCTATTGCTTAATAAGGCTATGATAGATATAATTGTCGAGGAAAGTGAAATTATACGACTTCATTAGAGGAGCAGATTGTAAATATGACAAAGACTAATAACCTAACGGAGGGAAGCATACTAAAACCGCTGTTTAAGCTCGCTCTTCCTATAATGGGAACTTCGTTTGTTCAGATGGCATACAATATGACCGATATGATTTGGGTTGGTAGAATCGGTTCCGGCGCGGTTGCTTCAGTAGGTACAGCTGGCTTCTTCACATGGCTGGCTATGGCCTTTATTCTGATACCTAAAATAGGTGCAGAAGTAGGAGTTGCACAGTCCGTGGGTCGCAGGGATATGGTTGAAGCAAAGGTTTATATCAAGCATAGTCTTCAAATGATATTTGGTCTTGCGTTGTTTTATGCATCTATTCTTATTATCTTCAGAAAGCCCTTGATAGGCTTTTTTAACCTTGGAGACGTTAAGATAATCAATGATGCAATAACATATTTGGTAA
>JAAZEK010000385.1 GCA_012512335.1 Clostridiales bacterium
TCGACTGGTAGACGTCAGCCAGGATGTTATTGTTCATTCGGATGACTGCTTTGAAGGCGGGAAAATTCGCGGGATTTTAGTACAGGAAATTGTAGAAAGTGACGAAGTAATTGAGCACTTTATTGATAGAGTTATTGGGCGTTATACTGCAGAACAAATATTGCATCCTGAGACAGGCGAAGTTATAGTAGAAGAAAATCAGCTTGTTACTCCAGATATGGGTAAACTTATTGCAGATGCCGGGATCACAGAATGCCAAGTTCGTTCCGTACTTACCTGTAGGGAAGAACATGGAGTATGTGCAAAGTGTTATGGAAGTAATCTGTCTACTGGTAATCCAGTTGATATCGGCGAGGCAGTAGGTATAATCGCTGCTCAATCCATAGGAGAGCCAGGCACTCAGCTAACCATGAGAACCTTCCATACTGGTGGTGTAGCTGGAGATGATATCACCCAAGGTCTGCCTAGAGTTGAAGAGCTTTTTGAAGCTAGAAAGCCAAAAGGCTTGGCAATAATCTCAGATATTACAGGTAAGGCTAGCCTCAATGAGCAAAAGAAAAAACGAGAGGTTATAATTACCAATGATGATGAAGGCGAATCCAAATCCTACTTGATCCCATATGGATCAAGAATCAAGGTAGAAGAAGGCCAGAACGTATTGGCTGGTGATGAGTTAACAGAAGGTTCCATTAACCCACATGATATATTGAAAATTAAGGGTGTAAAGGGAGTTCAGGCTTATCTGTTGCAAGAAGTACAGAAGGTATATAGACTTCAAGGTGTAGACATCAACGATAGGCATATAGAAGTAATCGTAAGGCAGATGCTACGCAAGATAAGTGTAGAAGATGCAGGAGATACTAACCTATTACCAGGTAGCTTGGTGGATATATTTACTTTTGATAGTGAGAACCAACGAGTAATAGCTGAAGATGGCACACCAGCACAGGCGAAGCGCGTTCTTCTAGGTATTACTAAGGCTTCTCTCGCCACCGAATCATTCTTATCAGCAGCATCTTTCCAGGAAACTACAAGAGTTCTAACAGAAGCTGCTATAAAAGGCAAGAGCGATCCATTAATGGGCTTGAAGGAGAATGTAATCATCGGAAAACTAATCCCTGCAGGAACTGGCATGAATCGATACAGAGAAATCGAAATCGATGTAGCAGGACAGGAAAACAAAGTATTAGATGATGATTTGGAAGATTCCATCGAACTGGAATTACCGTCTGCTAGCGATTTGCTAGAGGTTTAAACTTATGTTTTTGTTGACATCAAGGTGCCGTAGTGCTAAAATACTTGAGTGCGCCTATTGCTAAGTAGTTTTACCTGTATTCAAGGTTTAAAGAATACTGGTTCAATAGAGGGGCTATGCCCCTCTTGAACCTTTTCATTATCCATAAATAAATTCCATTGAAAGGAGGTGGGGGAATGCCAACAATTAATCAACTAATCCGTAAAGGTAGGCAACAGGAGGAATATAAATCCAATGCACCGGCTCTGGATGAATCCCCTCAGAAGCGTGGAGTATGTGTAAGTGTTAGGACAGCCACACCAAAAAAGCCCAATTCTGCCTTAAGAAAAGTCGCCAGAGTCCGCTTGGTCAATGGTGAAGAAGTTACAGCTTATATACCAGGAATTGGTCATAATCTTCAGGAACACTCTGTGGTACTGATTCGAGGAGGAAGGGTTAAGGATCTGCCTGGTACACGTTATCATATCGTACGGGGAGCTCTTGATACTTCAGGCGTGGCTAACAGAATGCAAGCTAGGTCCAAGTATGGAGTTAAAAAACCCAAGAAATAATGTTTTATGCGGGACATTTCTCAAACAGGATAACCTCATAAAAGAGAAGTGTCGCCAAACCTATTAAAGGAGGGAAATGAATGCCAAGGAAGGGCTATATAATCAAGCGCGAAGTGCTTGCTGATCCCATATATGGTGATAAAATTGTTACCAAGCTTATCAATCAGGTTATGAAAGATGGTAAACGTGGTACTGCTCAAAAGATTTGCTATGGAGCATTTGATTTAATAAAAGAAAAAACTGGTAATGATCCTATGGAGGTATTCGAGCAAGCATTAAACAATATCATGCCTGTTCTGGAAGTAAAAGCTAGAAGAGTTGGTGGGGCAACCTACCAGGTACCTATGGAAGTACGTCCTGTAAGAAGACAGACACTTGGACTTCGCTGGCTTATCACCTTTGCTAGAAGCAGAGGAGAAAAAACCATGGTACAGCGTTTGGCAGGCGAGCTTATGGATGCTGCCAACAACACAGGAAATGCAGTAAAGAGAAAAGAAGATACCCACA
>JAAZEK010000386.1 GCA_012512335.1 Clostridiales bacterium
AATCAGCTGACTTAATAATGTCAGCTGATTCACTGCTTGAAATCTAAGGAGGATGCTGTTTTGGAATATGCAATTGAGATGCTAGGAATTACAAAAAGGTTCGCATCTGTTGTTGCTAACGATCACGTCGATTTAGTCGTCGAAAAGCAGGAAATCCATTGTTTGTTAGGTGAAAACGGAAGTGGAAAATCCACTCTAATGAACGTGCTGTTTGGTATTTACGCTAAGGACGAGGGTGAAATACGTATAAACGGAAAAAAAGTCGATATACAGTCACCAAAAGAAGCAAGTGACTTGGGTATCGGTATGGTTCATCAACATTTCATGTTGTTTCCTCAAAATACAGTTCTAGAAAACATTATTTTAGGCGATGAAAGAAGCTCCTTGTTTTTGAACTATGAAAAGAACAAGAAGGATGTCCAAGAACTAATTGATAAGTACGATTTACAACTCAATTTAAACGACAAAGTCTGCAATCTATCAGTAGGTATGAAGCAGCGCGTAGAAATCCTGAAGGTGCTCTATCGTGGTGCAGATATCATTATTTTCGATGAGCCTACAAGTGTTTTGACCCCCCAAGAAAGTGACATGTTAATGCAAATGATTTTAAACTTGCGGGATCAGGGAAAAACAATTATTTTTATTTCTCATAAATTAAATGAAACCAAGAGTATTGGAGACAAAGTCACCGTTTTGCGTAAAGGACAAGTTGCTGCAAATGTTGATTGTAGTGAGGCGACTGAGCGAGATTTAGCACGCTTCATGGTTGGTAAAGATGTTGATTCAAATCTTAAGAAAAAGATGATAGAGCCTGGAGAAGTAGTCTTTGAAATAAAAGACGTTTCAGTTTGGCCTGATCGCGCTCCATGTAATTTGACAGTAAGAAAAAATGAAATTGTCGGAATCGCTGGTGTCGATGGTAATGGTCAATTAGAACTGGAAGAACTGGCTATTGGTTTGAATACTCCTTGTAGTGGCGAGATTTTCTTAAAAGGCGAAGCCATTGGAAACGAGAATGTGTTAAGCCGCAGGATGAGCGGAATGTCATATGTTCCTAGTGACAGATTTAAGTACGCTATGCTTCCTCATCAGTCAATTAGTAGAAATTTACTTTTGGGTAATCAGGAAAGAAATGCTTTTAGAAACAAGGCACTGATACGGAACGATAAGTTGAATGAATATGCTCAGGCGAAAATTGAAGAATTCAATGTTGTTACAACAGGAATTGAGCAGCCTATTGGAGCCTTAAGTGGCGGCAACCAGCAAAAAACAGTTTTATCTAGAGAATTAAGTGATGAAGCGGAATTCGTTATTGTTTCCCAACCAACTATGGGTTTAGACATTGGCGCAATTGATTTTACGCATAACGTAATTTTGGAAAAAAGAAATCAAGGTTGCGCTATCCTGCTGATCTCGGCAGATCTCTCTGAAGTAATGGCACTCAGTGATCGTATAGCAGTTATGTACGAAGGAGAAATCGTAGCTATTGGAGCTGCTGATAGTTTTTCTCGTGAAGAACTTGGATTGCTATGGCAGGACACAAAGAGGAGAAGGCAGATTGAAGATGAAGATTCTTAATAAGTCTAAGCAAGGCTTGTATACCTTGAGTATTTCTTTTGGTGCACTAATCCTTGCTCTTATCGTATGCGGTGTGTTAATTGCCTTAATAGGTGAAAATCCTTTCCGAGTGTATTGGCTAATGGCTGACGGAGCTTTTGGCTCATTAAAAAACATTGCTAACACACTTGCAAATAGCATACCTCTGATTTTCGCAGGTTTAGCTGTAACTGTTGCTAGCAGAGCCGGAATTCTTAACCTTGGTGTTGAAGGTCAGCTACATATAGGCGCCATGTGCGCTAATTTAGTAGGTTTGTATCTTCCAGTAGAAAATCGCCTTGTCTTGATTACAGCAATTATTGTCGCAGGAATGATTGGTGGTGCTATTTGGGGGCTGATCCCAGCAGTGCTGAAAATTAAATTCAAGACGAATGAAGTAATTGTAGCCTTGATGCTAAATTATATCGCAACATTATTTACAA
>JAAZEK010000387.1 GCA_012512335.1 Clostridiales bacterium
GTATTTCTTAGATATTCCTTATCACCTGAATATATGTAATGCCACCATAAATGCTGTGCTATCCATGGAGCGGCACCAATCCATACTGCCCATCCAAAGGATTCAGGAGTAGATATTCCCCATGCATCAGTTTGCAATGGCAGATAGATACCCCTGCATCCATATAACTTTAATGCAGCTTCACGTCCCGACTGCATAAAGCTCTTTACATAACTAATCAACTTTTCTGCACTCTCAGACATATTACACGGCTCTGCCATCCAGTAATTCATCTGCAGATTTATATTGAAGTGATAATCACAGTCCCATGGCGGATTAATTCTATCATTCCACTTGCCCTGCAAATTTGCAGGAAGTTCTCCGCATATTGAGCTGGAAAGCAATAAATACCTTCCATAATCAAAATACAGTTTGTAAATTCCGTTGTCCAATTGGCCATCCTTAACGTTTTGGATACGTTGATCAGTGGTAATTTCAGCATTATTAGAGGAGCAGTCTTCCTTCAAGCTGAACTCAATCCTGTTCATAAGCTTGCTAAACCTGTTAATATGTTTAGCTTTATAAGCATTAAGTGATTTTATAATCTCAGATTCATCAGCTTCGCTGGATCCAGCAAGTTGGATCTGATATTTTTTTAGCTCTGATTCGATACCTTTTACAGAGCTTGCAATATTAGTTATTGCTTTTACATATGATGCCTGTTCTATTCTAAAGCCATTATCCAGTGCTGTCATATTACCATCCGTGAAAACATCGATGCGCACCCTATATTCAATACCGCCATCAAAAACACATCGAAACTCAACTCTGTTACTTTTTATTATGTAGCTGTATTTTGCATCATTATCCGTAACTCTCTGAAAAAACAGATTCCCTGAAAAGTTTTTCTCAGCTGTCCAGCTAGACATAAGTAGTTCAGAAACACAATCAGCAAAAAATTCGGATGTAATTTTAGCATTTCCTGCATTTCTAACAGTACTTGCTATTCCTGTACTGATATCCAGTTCTCTTTGTATATAATTATCTACATTATCAATACTGAAGATAAGTTCGCCAGCCACCTGGTATGCATCCACTCTGCCCTTAATACCCGACATACCACCTTCCCCGCCAAGGAAGGTATTTGCCATAGATGTTGCTTTAAAGTATTCTTTATTTTTCAGAAGGTCCCTAATCTCATTTAGATATTTTGCCCCTTCATATACTTTTCTGTTTCTTTGAACACCTCTCCACAGCCATTCATGATTGAGAGTTAAAATATCGCTTTTGTAATCTCCCCATACCATAGCTGCAAGACGACCATTGCCAATTGGCATTCCTTCTATCCATTCACTGGCAGGAGTTTTATATGTCATTATGTTACTCATATAATCATCACCCTCCAAAAATTCATAAGCAAATTCATAATGGTCGTAAGCGGACCTAAATTTTTCTGTTTCTTGTCTTGTAACTAATTTACTTAGAAAAAACCTCCCTGATTGCTTCAAGATATCCATATCCATACAAATCATCAGGCAGGAGATAACTAGTTTCGGTCCATTCATTCCAACTATTAATGGTTATTAAAGGTGGTTGACTTGGATGACTTTCAGCAAAATTCTTAGCTTTTAGAAAAGCCTTCTTCAAATTTTCCGGGGTATTGTTTTTTACAATACCTGGCCTAAACTCTTTAAATCTAGGATTGTTGTCCCAACCAATTGATATATGGGGAAAGTAAGGGATCTTATAAGTTTTATCAATCCTCTCCCATTCCTTAACTACATCCTTCATGATCTCGTTATAGTCCCTGTCAATGTTAACAAAGTGACAGAATTGATAATGAGTCATGCTGTCATAACCCAGAAGGTTGACAACTTCGCTGGTAGACGTTACAGCATCTCCATCAATTCCACTATAGTTAAAGTTTCTTTCACCCCACATTGTCATTTGAAGATGAATATCAGGGAAACCCGCCTTTACAGTCTGATTTCTGAACCAGTCTAGCGCATTCCTGGTAGCATCTGCTCCACCAAGCCCTTTCATCAAGTTCTCAGTATCGTAAATCATAAATACTGGTTTCCCATCGATCTTATAATAGGACGGTTGGGTAAAATACTTTTCTATTATTCTATTAGCAATTTTCTCAAACTCCTGTCGATCTACTGCTCCGTCCCATATCAGATTGTCCTCATCAGAAAGCCTGATATCCCACAGATTATTAACATTGTGATTAGCCCACATCAAATAAAACTTTACACGGTGATTGTTTTTGGCCTTTAGGTAACCATTATTTAAGCAATTCTCTAGGAAAGGCCTCCTGTCATACCAATACCAGTCATAGATAAATACATTGACACCATGATCAGCTGCTGCATTAATCTGCATTTCCATTACATAGGGATCTGCTTCATTGACATATCCCCACAGTGGTCTGCGAGGCCAGTCATGTTCTGGAAATTTTCTTACAGCGTTTTTTACTGATTGCCATTCTCCCATGCCTTCAGGCCAAAACATTTTTGTTCTTGGTTCATCGCCTGTATATGCGGGCCAAACATACGCAGCCACATCATACTTCTTAAGATTTTCAGACATCCTAATTCAACCCTTCTGTTTTCTTTGAGTTTCATTTTTTACTTTTTCGAACCTTGCATATTACTTGCGCATAATCATCTTTCTAACTACATACAATCTAATTTTTGCAGTAGGGTCATGCGGGACTATGGTGTATGTTTAGTTCACATACTATCCTTATTCGATTACTATTCTACATACATTAGTATTTTTAAGACTTATATATAGTAGTAATAGAGAAATATCATATCTTTTTCGCTCCTTGGAAATGAGAAGCATTTCCGTCTGCAAGAATTAGTCCACAATCATTAATTGACAAGAAAAACGTAAAGTATTATTCTATTAACATTATAGACTTTATTATAATAACTAACAAGCTTTAGAGAAAGTCGGTGAACAGATAATGCACTTTAGATTTTCAGTAGATGATAATATTTGGTTTTTAAGAGATCTTGCTAATTACAATTACAATTCGATATTTGATAATGAGTATTTGGCTGTATATAAGCGTTTGCATGAGAAGTACAAGATAAAAATTCAGCTTAATCTGTTTTATGAAACAGAAGGTTTTAATTTATCGCAAATGACTGACAGATATAAAGAGGAATGGATTTCTAATTCTGATTGGCTACAATTATCCTTTCATTCCCGTAAAGAGTCTGCTAATCCCTACATGAACTCCAGCTATGAAGAGGTTTATAAGGACTGTATAACTGTGCATGATGAGATTGTTCGCTTCGCAGGCAGACAAACACTAAATATGTATACTACGATTCATTGCTGTAAAGCTACAAAGGATGGGGTTCGTGCACTTTATGACGCAGGTATCAGAGGTCTCGTTGGCATTTTTGGCACTATAGACAATCCAAGATTAAGTTATAGTTTAAGTTATGACGAATACAAAAATTACTATGACAAACCATACTATTATGACTCTACCAGTAAAATGTACTTTTTCAATAATAACATGGTTATAAATACTGTAGGCATTGGCGAAATCGAAGAGAAATTAGCTCCTTCCATAGGCAAAGACTTTGGTGAAATAATGATACATGAGCAATATTTCTATAAGGATTATATACAGTATCAGCCGGATTTTGAAAAGAAACTAGATGTTGCTGTTTCTTACCTTATAAAACAGGGCTATACCTCCGTTTTTCTTGATGAGATAGTATAGGGATTGCCTTACTCACTTTAGTTGGGATCGAAGGTAGGTGAGTATTGCTCGATATACGGGCATAGCTTCAAAAATAGGAAAAAGCTTCGATTTTATTTCATCAATCTGATATATTTTTTGATTCATTTCCTCACCCGCTTCACATTTATATATCCATTATAGTCACAGTGAACGGTTTTTACAAGAACAACTAGAGATTAATCACTCTATCGCTTTTTCAATCATTAGACAGGTATTAAC
>JAAZEK010000388.1 GCA_012512335.1 Clostridiales bacterium
ATAGACCGATAGATTACATGGCTATTTGGGATAACAAAATATATTATAACTACACATCAACATCTAGCGAAACTAGTGTTGTTCTTATTGATGGTCTTGAGAAAGAATTTATAAACAAATTATACACGAGCTATGTGAATTACTTTGATTTAGCTGGGGATGATTATGGAACAGCTTATAGTGATTCTTATGCATATGGAGGTAGTGGAAGGTTCGAAGGCATAATTAATGGTTGGTTATTATTGCAAGGCGAAGGTGGCTATTATGTAAGAAAAATAGATGGAGAAGAAAGTTATAATGTAGGCTTTTATGATGCTGTTCCGGAAGTTAGTGTAGATGATGAAGCAATCTATGTAGTCAGCAGAAATAGCTTAAATATAAGGACCTTTGATAATGATCTTCGAGTTAATACTATTTCACAGAACGAAGAAGGTGTATTTAATAGCGACCAGATAATAAATAAAGCTTTTTCAGATGCTGTAAAAGATAATATTTATTACAATATCACTAGTGTGTACGAAGATGAGGATTGGATTTATTACATGTCTCTTGATTCAATTATCAACCGAGTAAGTACTGACTATAAGGTTAATATACCCATTGTATCTAACGTACAATCCTTTGTGGGGATACATGATGGCTGGATATATTATATAAACGGGTATAATCTTGATTATGAGTATACATATGACTTATTCAGAGTAAAAGTAGATGGAACAGATGTGGAAAAAGTCAACGACAATTATTATAGTAACGGAGCAAAAATAGTTGGAGATTGGTTCTATGGCGCTGATTTTGATAAAATCCATAAGATGAAGCTTGACGGGACGGAAGAGGTTGTACTCTATGATGGGCAGTCGCAGTATACAATATTCACAGATGAATGGATATATTTCCAACCTAATAATAATTATCTGTATAGAGTGAATTTTGATGGAAGTAAATTAGAACAGGTTTCTACCTATAGACTTCAAGGACTAGGTTATATGAAAGAGAATGATGGTTGGATTTACTACCGGATAACTAGTTCTTACGAGGGAAATGAAGACGGTTTATACAGGATTAAAGGTGATGGTCTTAGAACTGATAAGTTGATTGGGAAAGATTTTTCTGGAGGATTTGCCATCTATGAAGATTGGATATACTATACTAAAGACTCGTGGATCCACAAAATGAGATTGAATGGAGAAGACGATACTAAAATATATGAGAATGATACTGAGAATATAAGCGTCACAGAGGTAACAGATACCAACATTGTTTTTTACTCATATTATACTCATGAAGATCCTTTGCGATATCCAAGATGCTACAAAATAGATATTGATGGTACTAACAAGAAAGAAATATTAGACTACTACGATGTCTATGGGAGGGAAACACCTTGAATAAGGTAAAGATAATTATTGCTATTCTAGCCTTTGGCCTAATGCTGACAAGTTGCGCAGAAATCGAAGAATTAAAGAATAAAAAAGAAGGTCAGCTAGAAGAGCAATTTGAGGTTGTAAACGAGCCTTTAGAAGAAGATATAGCTACTATTGCTGATGAGAATAACAAAGAGCAGAGTGCCCATACGTTTATTAGCGATTTTCATGACTTCTATAATGATACAGTCTGCTATGGTCGTGTAAACAGCTTAGACATGGTGGAACAGACGGAAGCATTGGATAAGATTCTTGCCACAATAAAAGTTTTGAAAACTAATAATGCAGATCTAAGAGCAGACTTTAGCACGATTGCTGAATTAGCCAGAGAGATAAAGGAGAACAAATCCAATACAGATTCAATGAATTTTATATTATTACATAGATACTTTCATGATTTGGATATATACTTCAATGGATATGATTACAGCTACGCTATAGGCGTAACAAAATATACAAGGTAGGAGACTAAGAGCGGTAAACAACGGGTATCACTAAGGAAAGATAGGAAACATAATATATATTAAAAGGAAGATTACATGACAAAAGCAAATTTTAAAGATTATGGCATACATAACAAACTTTTAAAAGCCATAGAACTATTGGATTTTCAAATCCCATCAAAGGTGCAGCATGAAGTTATCCCTGTTGCATTACAAGGCAAAGATATCGTAGTGAAATCTCAGACTGGAAGTGGTAAGACAGCAGCATTCGGCATTCCCATTTGTCAGTTAGTGGAATGGGAAGATAACAAACCCCAGGCATTGGTGGTTACTCCTACAAGGGAATTAGCCATACAGGTTAGAGAGGATATTTTCAACATAGGTCGATTTAAAAGGCTTAATGTATTGGCGGTCTATGGTAAAGCTCCTTTTAGCCATCAAGAAAAAGAACTGAAGCAAAAAACACATATAGTAGTTGGCACACCAGGCCGAATTATTGATCATATTGAAAGGGGAACTTTAGATACATCAGGTGTCAGATATCTTGTAATTGATGAAGCAGATGAGATGTTCAATTTGGGTTTTATTGACCAGATAGAGAGCATAATACTAAAATTGCCTAAAAAGCGTACTACAATGCTCTTTTCAGCTACCATGCCAGAAGATGTGGAATCTCTATGCTATAAAAACATGAAGGATCCAGTATTTATAGATATAGAATCCGAGAATCTAACGGTTGATAGGATAGAGCAGGAAAGATATACAGTTGATGAATCTAACAAAAAGGAACTATTAAAGGATGTAACTACAGTAGAAAACCCGGATAGTTGCATTGTATTTTGCAACACAAGGGAAAGAGTAGATGCAGTTTACTCGATGATGAAAAGAAATAAGTATAGCTGTGCTAGAATCCATGGTGGTATGGAACAAAAGGACAGGTTGCAGATAATGGAAAGTTTCAAGCTGGGTAAGTTTAGATATTTAATAGCGACTGATGTTGCTGCCAGAGGAATTGATGTGGATGGGATTACTCATATAATTAACTATGACATACCAAGGGAAAAGGAAGCTTATGTACATAGAATAGGGCGAACTGGACGCGTAGATAGAACGGGAAAGGCAATTACATTTGTAACCCGTACGGAGGAAAGGTATCTAAATGAGATATGTGATTATATAGAAAGAGAAATCCCACTAAAAGAGAGACCTGAAAAAGATGCTGTAATTGATGCAATACCAAGTTTCAATGAAAAGATGAGTAAAAAGCCTAAGCCTATTGAACAAAAAGGCAAAGATTTGAATAAGGGGATTTTAAAGCTTCACATTAACGCAGGAAAAAAGACTAAGATGAGACCCGTGGATATTGTCGGTGCCATTTGTAACATTGAAGGAATGAAAGCCGAAGACATAGGCATTATCAATATATTGGATACATCCACATTCGTTGAAATACTAAATTATAAAGGCGAAAGAGTATTTCAGGCATTGCAAACTAAGCCAATAAAAGGCAGATTGCGAAATGTTAGTAAGGCTGATGAATAATATTACTCTGAGAACACCTGCGTAGCATATGAGTTTAAATCAGAAAACACAGCTACTCCTACGCCAATCCTTTTATAATCGGGATTTAGGATGTTCTTTTTGTGACCCTCAGAGTTCATCCAGCTATCCATCATTTTTTCTGCAGTAACATATGCCTTAAATGTATCGTAATAGTCAGGGTACTTTTCTAATGTACCTTCTTTCATGCAGAGCTTCCAGATGTTTTCACCAAAGGAACCATTCCTTTTAAAACCAAATATTTTCTCTGCTATATCCCATCCCTGGTAGCCTGTTACTGGACTCTTATGAGCAAAATAGTTGTGGACTCCCATTTCTTCGCTTTTGTATCGGGCTGTTTTTACTAGTATACTATCTTTTTCTAACGGTGATACTCCCGCCTTCTCACGTTCACTGTTCACCAATGATACTACTCTGTCTTCCACTGCTGATAGAAATTCTACTGATTGTACGTGGGTAGTAGGTTTTGGAGTAGCAGTAGGCTTTGGCGTAATAGTAGGCTTGGGTGTGGTAGTAGGTTTTGGCGTTGGTTTCTTTGTTGCTACTGGAGTTGCCACTGGTTTTTGAGTAGGCTTTACCGTTGTAGCCAAATTTTTAGTTGGCTTTGATTCGGGTTTTTCTGTTAGTTTTGGTGCTGCTACTGTTACTGGTATAGCAGTTGGCACAGATGTTGGATTCATAGTGGGCTCTAATGTAGCATTTGCCACCGTATTAGCGGTACTAGGTTTTTCTGTTGGTGCATTATCAAGTCCACTAGAAGCATTGATGTTCCCATTTGCACTTGCTACCATATTAGCAGCATTAGGGTTTTCTGTTGGTACATCATCTAGTCCACTAGAAGCGTTGATGTCGCCATTTGCACTTGTATACCAAATTGTTAAAACGATTATAGCTGCTAATATGTATCCCGTTAACCTCTTCATTAAAGTGAATCCCCCTATGTATTGCTTAAAATACTTGAATTATATATTTGCTACCATACTACTAAATCCGATATTATTTATCTGCCGCAAACTTGTTCAGCATATCGAACACCGTCCATTGCTGTTCTGCCATAGTGATCTGCATTAATCATATCTGCATAATCCTGGGTTAAAACAGCACCACCTACTACGATTTTAACATCAGGTAGTTGTTCCTTTATTAGCTTTATGGTATCGGCCATAGCTGGCACGGTAGTTGTCATTAGCGCGCTTAAACCAACAAGCTTTGCATTATACTTTATAGTTGCTTCTAAGATGATTTCAGGATCCACATCCCTACCTAGATCAATTACGCGATACCCATAATTTTCAAGTAACACCTTAACTATATTTTTCCCAATATCATGAATATCGCCTTTTACAGTTGCTAAAACAATGGGTTCACCAGCTTCGCCTGTAGATGGTAATTTTATTTTGGCTTCTTCAAAAGCTGCATTTGCAGCCTCTGCACTCATAAGTAGCTGTGGTAAAAATACGGTTTTATCTTCAAATCTCTTTCCTACAACATCAAGAGCAGGCACAATGTGCTCGTTAATTAAAACCAAAGGTTCCATCTCTGTTAGTGCGGTACGGGCTAGGCTGGAGGCTTCCTTTGTCAAACCGTGCATAATTGCATTTTTTAGCTCGCTTCTTGTTTCTTCAGACATATTCACTGTGGTAGGCTTTACTGCTTTCTTCTTTTCACCCTTCGGTATTTCAGAAGCAACTCTTTGAGCAAAATTTATATAGGCTTGGCAGTTAGGATCAAGCCCAGCTAAAGTCATAAAGCTGTAATACGCTTTTTGCAGTTCTATCGAAAAAGGGTTGATTATAGCCGCATCTAACCCTCTTGTTAGAGCCATAGTAAAGAAGGCAGCTGTTATGTAATCTCGGTTAGGCAAGCCAAAAGAAATATTAGATACTCCAAGAGAGCAACAAGCCCCTAATCTTTCACGAATTAAAGGTATGGTTTCCAGGGTAACTAATGCTGCTTGAGAGTCTGAAGAGATGGTAAGTGCTAAAGGATCAAAAATTAAATCATTAACTCCGATTCCATAATCAGCAGCTCTATCTGCAATTCTTTTTGCGACTTCATACCTTCCTTCAGCAGTATCCGGTATTCCACTTTCGTCCAAGGTTAGGCAAACTACTAGTCCACCATATTTTTTAACTAGCGGAAACACAGTGTCCATGCTTTCGTCGCTTCCGTTAACTGAGTTAACCATGGGCTTCCCATTATATATACGCATTGCACGCTCCATAGCCTCGGCGCTAGTTGTGTCCAATTGTAGAGGCAGGTTGCAAATTCCCTGAAGCTCTTTCACGCAAGTTTCCAACATCTTAGGTTCATCTATTTCAGGTAATCCTACATTGACATCAAGAACGTGAACGCCTTGTTCTTGTTGAGCAATTCCTTCCTTGAGAACATAGTTGATGTCATTATCTCTTAAGGCCTTCTTGAATTGCTTTTTACCAGTTGGATTTATTCGCTCTCCAATAAGTACAGGGGCTTGACCGAATGTTATAGCATGTGTATAAGAACTGACTACAGAGATTTTCTTTTGCTCTATTTCATGGATAGGCATATCTTGGGTAGCCTCCACCAGTTTCTTAATAAAGTTAGGAGTAGTTCCACAGCAACCTCCTACTATGGAAGCTCCTTGCTCGATAATCTTTTTCATGATTTCAGCAAATTTTTCTTCGGAAATATCATAAACCGTTTTTCCATCAACCGAGTGTGGAAGCCCTGCATTAGGCTTGACCAGAATCGGAACAGATGCACAGGATACAAAACGAGGAAGAATATCCAGCATTCTATCAGGACCAACAGAACAATTTAAACCTATAACATCAGCACCTAGGCCTTCCAGCATTGCCACCATCGCCTCGGGAGATGTGCCACTTAATAGCTTTTCACTTTCATCATATACATTACTGACAAAGACGGGTAAGCTACAATTTTCCTTAGCTGCTAGGACTGCCGCTTTAGTTTCATAGGAGTCATTCATCGTTTCAATTAAAATGAAATCTGCACCAGCAGCTGATCCTGCACGGACAATCTCTGCAAACAATTCAACGGCTGACTCAAATGCCAAGTCACCCATTGGGGATAGGAGCCTGCCTAAAGGACCGATATCTAAAGCGATAAAACGGTGAGCTTGTCCAAACGATGCTGTGTCTCTAGCTATTTTAGCACAGTTAACTGCAGCGATAACCACTTCTTCTACAGAAGGTCGCCCATCTTTTCCGTCAAACTTAAGAGCATTGGCACCAAAAGTGTTTGTGCATACGGCATTACTGCCAGCTTCATAATAAGCCTTGTGCATTGCAATTATCGCTTCTGGATGATTTAAATTCAACATTTCAGGGAGCTCACCAGGTTTTAACCAACCTTGCTCCTGTAGATAGGATCCGGAACCACCATCCAGGTAAAAGATTTTTTGTTTGATATAGTCTAAAACATTCATTGAATTTCTCCTAATAAATTATTGCACTTTTTATGCTTACAGCCTAAACTCGCAGTTAGTTTTGTTGCACGCCTGGCAGTCCTGCTCAGGATGAATACAGCCTGTCTTACCAATACCCACAAATGCGGAAACTGACTTTTGAGGTAGCATTAAGTATGCATTGGTCAGAGTAACACCTATTAGCTGTTTAGCATCCAGGGATTCCAATAATGGTCCCTGAATTTCCAAGGGCAAATCCCCATAGCCAGGGCTGAACCTTGGCCTGAGAAAGCTTCCAGTAAACTCTTTTCTCCATGTGTTGCATAGCACATCAC
>JAAZEK010000389.1 GCA_012512335.1 Clostridiales bacterium
AAAGAATCAGATTTTCATTTCGTTTCATGAAATCAAGTGTCTTAATCCCGTCAATGCTGGTGGTGTTTGGAATGATTATCTTTTGAAAATCATATCCTTCAAAGGTTTTTATGTTATCGAAACCTGCTTGTTTCAAGTGAAGATTCTTGCGTTTGTTATTACGGTAAGAAAGCTCTGCTTGGAGTACTTTTAATAAATAATCCTGTGGATTCTCTCCTGACATAGAAAGTGCATTGTCAGCAAAGGTGGTACTTAAACGAAGTTCTTTACAACATGTGTAGATTTGTTCTCTCATAAGGCAGCAACCTCTCTGTCGAATAGATTATCATACTTGGAATTATCCGGGGTAAAACTTGGCATAGCAATAATGGTTCCATTCATTTGCATTGGCTGCAATTGCTGCACTTGTGAGGTAAGTGTTCGATATGCTGCAAGCACACTGTCTGCATCATGAACCCCATTACTGATTGCAAATGCAAGTGCATCCTCTGCAGCACGCATATCATGTTTTTGAAGCATCGTATACAAAGAAGTTAATCCTTTGCGTTTACCTTCGGCATTCTGTTTGCCAAGATACTTCTGCCAGTTGTCGGGAAGCTGCCTGTAGAATTCTGTATATTTCAGTGCAGCGGGTCGTTTTGACATTAAATCTATGTATGGAAGCCATTTCATTGATTCCATACCATTACCATACAGCCTTGGATGTTTCATGATTACTTCATAGGATTCATTCAGTATCCATAGGGTATTACTGGAAGCTTTTACATATACGCTTTCTCCGGCATACTTTGGAGATGATGAATATCGGTTATTATCAAAAGTGATCTTTGCGTAATTATCAGCTTTCCTTACTTCAAGTAAATAGATTTCATAAGGAGTTTCGTTGATGGCCTGCATACGTTCCAGATCTTCTTGAAATAACGATGCTATCTGGATATTTTTAACATAATGGTCACGCTTTGCATCTTTTTCACATACTTCAAAAAGTTTTTGATTAAATGATGAAAAATCAAGGATTGTTGGAACTGGGACAAATATATTTCTTCGTTCATAACCAACTTTATTTTCCACATTTCCTTTTTCCCAACCAGCAGCACCATTGCAGAATGCAGCTTCAAACTTGTAATGAACCATAAATCGTTCAAACCCTTCTGTAAGCGTTCGTTCATGACCGGTTCCCATATGAGCGACTGCTGTAGAAAGGTTATCAAATAGAATTCTTTTTGGAACCTTTCCCATATGTTCAAATATATTTCTCATGCCCTGGAGCAGGCACTGCTGATTTTCACCACCAAAGATCTGACAGTAAGCATGATTACTGTATGGGAATGATACAGTAAGTTTTAAAGCATCAATCATATCCCCAGAATTGTTGATGTAAGAGAAATGACCAAAATCGACCTGTGCTTCACCTGGTGGGTGATAGAGAGGTAGACGTGCCTGTTTCTGTGATTGGAATAGTTCTTTCTTTTTCTGAGACACATAATACTGTATCGTACGTAGTTTTACCTCCAATTGTTCCGGGTATTCTTCTTGTAATCTTTTGAAAATACGCTGGGCAGTATGACGTTGTTTTCGAGGTGCCTTTAAATCATCTAAGAGCCACCCATCAATAACTGGTTTAAGCGGATCCAATAGAGAAGATGAATCTTTTGGTGTATACAGAGGCTCATTAAAGTCCTCCATGTCGAGATATTTACGAATTGTCTCATAGTGATAACCTGTCCTGCGCATTATTTCACGGATAGAAACTCCTTCACTTTCATAGAGACGTTTGATATACTTGATATCGTCCATTGATAACATTCCTTTCTTCCTCCTTACGTTCTCATCAAACATAAGGATAATGGATTTGGAAGGGTGTTACAATGGACTTTTATTATGCAGGAAGTGTTACACTTTTGGATTGCATTTCGTTACAGTTTAATTATGCACTAAACAATTAGTGGACACATGAAGTGAGACACATTAAAATTCTATATGAAAGG
>JAAZEK010000390.1 GCA_012512335.1 Clostridiales bacterium
AATATACCTATAGTTACATTTGTTGATTTACCAGGATATTTGCCTGGAGTAGACCAAGAGCATAGTGGAGTAATCAGACACGGTGCTAAGATTTTATATGCTTACAGCCTAAACTCGCAGTTAGTTTTGTTGCACGCCTGACAGTCCTGCTCAGGATGTATACAGCCTGTCTTACCAATACCCACAATTGCGGAAACTGACTTTTGAGGTAGCATTAAGTATGCATTGGTCAGAGTTACGCCTATTAGTTGTTTAGCATCCAGGGATTCCAATAATGGCCCCTGAATTTCCAAGGGCAAATCCCCATAGCCAGGGCTGAACCTTGGCCTGAGAAAGCTTCCAGTAAACTCTTTTCTCCATGTGTTGCATAGCACATCACAGAAGCTTTCAATGGCAGCAGTGCCTACCGCATCAAGAACCAATGCTGACGAAGGAGAAATAATTTCTTTTCGCTTACGTTGTCGCTCTGTTTCCAGACCAGCTGTAGCAGCAAACAAAATTGCTTGATCGCAGCCAGAAAGATTCTTTGCAAGATTTTTTCCAGGAGCAAAAAGAACATCTAAATCTGTACCTTTTTCACTAGCCTGGCAGGGTACAATTCGATAGCAAGCACGAAAGCGCGCAACTTCTCTAAACTCTTCGATGCTACTGTTTACTAGAGCTTCTAGCTGAGCATCAGGATTTGATAAGCCTAAACCGAGATAACGGTATACCTTTTGAGGTATTATCTCAATGGAATTAGCATTCTGTTCGACCACCGTAACAGGTTTTCGATAACTCATTTCAAAATCTCCGAAAGATTATTCAGGATGCTCTGTGCTACAACTGGTTTATTCATGGAATACACATGAACACAGGATATACCGTTAGCAAACAAGTCAACTATTTGTGATGTGGCGTAAGCTATACCTGCCTGTTGCATAGTTGCTGGGTTATCTCCAAAACGATCGAGGATATATCGAAACTGTTGTGGTATCATGGCACCAGACAAGCTGTTAATTCGGCTTATTTGCTTAACATTAGTCACTGGCATAATACCTGGAACGACAGGGATAGTGATGCCAGCATCCCTTATTTTATATAGAAAGTTATAAAAGGTATTATTATCAAAAAACATTTGGCTAGTTAAAAAATCGCAGCCGGCATCTACCTTTTGCTGTAGATAATAAATATCATCTCGCTGATTCCTTGATTCTGGATGAACCTCGGGATAGCAAGCGCCACCAATACAAAATCCACCATATTCCTTGACTTCTTCAATAAGCTGACTTGCATATTGATAGTCCCAATTCTCATCTGCTTTTCTGCCTGGTTCCAAGTCGCCCCGCAATGCCATGACATTTTCAATGCCTGACTCTCTCATAAGATCGAGCTGTTCTCGTACCCCTGCTTTAGTTGAGTTGATACAGGTTAAATGGGCTAAAACAGGTATTTTGTGGCGTTTTTGAACACCAGCAGCTATGGAAACTGTGTAATCACTTGTTCCGCCACCGGCTCCATAGGTAACGCTCATAAAACTAGGAGAAAAAGATGCGATTTTTTCAACAGCTGCTTCAATGCTAGCATAAACAGCACTGTTCCTAGGTGGAAAAACCTCAAGTGAGAGAGATGGCTTCTCTGACTTTATAATATCAATCAGTTTCATTTAATAACTCCTAACAATTTTTCATTAGCTTACATCATATAGCATATAACATAAGATGCCTATATAATCTATCTTTCCAACATATAAAATTAAGTATTGAGTATAAAAAATTCAGATGACTAATTATATCACTGTAATTATATTTCTGCCACTGTTTAGAATAATCGTCCTCTTTTTCTTATTCATTAAAACCCATGTACAAATCTAAAAAGACTGATATAATTGAATATGCAAAGAAAATTCTAAAGAAACTAAAGAAATAAAAGTATATGTGGAGGGATTTAGATTGAAAAAAATTAAGGTAGCAATAATCGGTAATGGTACTATTGCAAACAGTGCTCATGGTCCAGCTTATTACAAAAATCCGCTGAGTGAAATTAAGTATGCGGTAGACATCATTCCCGAACGGGCGGAAGCTTTCAAGGAAAAGTTTGATGCAGAATTCGCTATTACAGATTACAAGGAAGCCATTGCGGATCCTGAAGTAGATATAGTGTCTGTTTGTGTACCTAACTACTTGCATGCCCCAATTACCATTGATTGCTTGAACGCAGGAAAGCATGTATTGTGTGAGAAGCCCGCTGCTATGAATTACAAAGAAGCATCTGCCATGAAGAAAGCAGCAGATGACAACAATCGAATACTAAATATTGGAGTTGTAAACCGATTTAATACTGCTGTGAATAAGGTTAAGGAGCTAATCGAATCAGGCGAACTTGGCAATATCTATCATATTTATTGTTCATTCCGTGCTTATCGTTCAATTCCTGGTCTAGGTGGGCCATTTACCACTAAAGCTATGGCTGGCGGTGGCGTTCTAATAGACTGGGGAGTACATTACCTAGATCTTATCATGTACTGCATCGGTTCTCCCGAGCTGAAAACTGTAAGTGGTGCTACATATAGTGAAATGGCTAAGGATATGAAAAGCTATGCCTTTACCAATATGTGGGCTGGGCCTCCAGATTACAGTGGAGTCTGTGATGTAGACGATTTTGTTACCGGATTGGTTCGTACTGAAGGACCTACTATATCATTAAACGGTTCATGGGCACAAAACATTAATGATAGTGCAACTTTCGTAGAGTTTCTCGGAGATAAAGCTGGTATCAAACTAACATATGGAGGTAATTTCACCATTTGGTCTTCAAAAGATGGTGTATTATATGAAACTACTCCTACCTACAAGACAGCTGATATGTTCTATGACGAAATTGATGCTTTTATTAAGTGTTCTCAGGAAGGCAAGAAGATTCGATCCAATATTGATGATGTAATTTTGAGCTCATTGTTGATGGATAAGATTTATGAGTCCGCAGAGAAAAATAAAGAGATTACAATATAAACTAGGACCTAAACAAGGCAACCTTCCTATATTATCGTAAGTATTTTGTAAGAATTATTTAAGTATTACTTAAAACAACTCTTTCTAGTGCATGATAGAATTAAACTATCATGCACGAAAGGGTGTGCTAGTAGAAAAAACTCAAAAGTATTAAAATTATTCTTTAAATGAAACTTTTTAATAGGTTTTAGGGTATATAATAATGAGAGTAATTCTATATTAATACTAAGTAAGGAAAATTTCGGTAGAGGAAGGAAGTCGCTATGCGTTCAGATAAAAGAAAGGCAGCTAAAAGAAAGGCTAAAAAGAGGTTTTATGTATTCTTGTTAGTGCTGTTAACTGTGATGCTTATTATTATTTTTCAAGACAACATAGGAAGTGCTCTTGCCTTAATCGGCAATACAGAAAAACCAGGTGAGCATACAAAACCACCTATAAGCACTACAAAACCTTCATCAGCTACTCCAAAGCCTACTCCAACCCAAGGGGATAATGAAGCTCCTGTTATAGAGGGAGAAGATTTCCAGGTTATTTACGTTGGAGGCACTGCTTCATATAGGCAATATGTTATAGTTTCAGACAATGAGGATGAGAATGTAAAGCTTGATGTTGATAGCAGTGAGGTTATGCTCCATCAGGAAGGTAAATATAATGTAACTTATACAGCTACAGACGCAGCTGGTAATAGCACTGTAAAGAAAGTAGAAATCAGGGTAGAGCCAAAGCCTGCAGATCTTCTTGCCAGGGAAAAGGTAGATGAAGCCGCTGACAAGCTTCTAGCGGAAATTATTAAGCCTGACATGACTTCAAGGCAACAAGCGGAGGCAATCTATATTTGGGTCAAAAATAATATTTACTATGATGGAAATTATCAGAACAATACAGATTGGGTCCAAGGAGCTGACGACGGATTTCGTAATAAGCGTGGAGATTGCTATGTATATTTTGCAACTGCAAAAGCCTTGTTGAACCGAGCTGAAATTACCAATATGGATATTATAAAGACTGGCGGAGGGCACTACTGGAGCCTTGTGGACCTGGGCCAGGGCTGGTATCATTTTGACAGCACTCCTCGAAAAACTGGAGGAGAGTTCTTTATGCTGACTGACGAAGAGCTTTCAACTTATTCAGAAGAGATTGGCAACGGAAGTCATGTCTGGGACATTGATGAATACCCTGCTACACCACTAAAATAATAGATAACTCTATTTTCGCAAATTGATGTTGCATATTTCATAAATTGAATATAAGATGTAATCGTAATGCAAGGCCTTTTGTCTACAAGGGAGATACTATTGTCAATAATAACTGATAATTCGGTATCTCCTTTTTTATATGATATTTATTTGTTACTAATTTGTTACTAATTGTTTTTTCATTATAAGGAAGGTGCCGGGTTGAAAGCTAGAAAATTCGCTGGTGGTAAAAGGATTACAGGCTTAAAGACTTCTTTTTCTGAGCTGTTTGGGAAGGAGCAGGAGTTATCACAAAATCGCAGAAATATTCTTATTTCCAATTATAGTAGTGCAGTGTCTAATAACCTCTTCGGTGGTAACTTTTTCACTGGATTTCTGCTTCTAATGAACATAAACGATTCCAACATTGGTCTTATAACCATGATCAGCATGTTCGGTAATATGCTTCAGGTCTTTTCGCCCCTGTTATTGGAGCGCTTTGCTGAGCGAAAGAAAATATTAATAATTGGACGTATTATAGTCCATTTTATTAACCTTGTCATAATAAGTATTATTCCTCTGCTTGTACCTAATGACTCTCTGAAGCTGTCCTTTATTTTGGTAGCAACCTTACTGGTTAATGTGTTAAATGCCATGATAGCCCCAGGTTATTCAGTGTGGCATATAAAAAGCGTACCAAATGATATGAGGTCTCGCTATTTTTCCTTTGTTCATCTAACCAACAATATATTAGTTTATTCCGTAATTCTTATTGCTAGCCGCATGGTGGATACATTTAAACACAATGGGAACGAGCTTACTGGTTTATTGATTCTACGTGCTATAGCCTTAGTTCTCGCTGTTTTTGATATTATTTATATGCTTAAAATAAGAGAATATCCAGTTCCCAAAAGAAATATTCGAGTGCGAGATGTGCTCCTAAGTCCTTTAAAAGAAAAGAAGTTCTTGGTTACAGTTGCAATGGCTTGCATGTGGAGCTTTACAGCAAATATTCCAGGCTCATATTATACTGTCTATCTGCTCCGAGAGCTTAATATATCCTATTCATTTCTTAACACTGTGAATATGCTTAGTATTCCTGTCATGATTTTGGTAATGCCTATTTGGAGAAGGAGAGTAGATACCACTTCCTGGTTTCGTACTTTGTATCTGTGTATAAGCTTATATATTGTCCATTATCTGGGCTTGGCTTTTGTTACAGAGAAGAATATTCTTCTATATCCAGTATTTATGATATATGCTTTTGCTATTTCCCCTGGTATAAACCTAGTATTTTCAAACTTACCTTACGTAAATATGCCAGAAGATAATCAAACAAATCTCTTGGGCTTTTATTCCACCATGAACAGCTTTGCTGGCTTCCTTGGCGCGTCTTTAGGTAGGCAGTTTATTACAATTTCAGATGGAGTACAGGTAAAACTAGGCGAAACTATTATAGGTAACAAACAGCTGATACTCATTATAGCAGCTGTGTTCATGCTGATTAGTGCTCTGGTGATCTTTAATCTAACACGAAAGTCTGAGAAAGCAGAAGCAAGCTAATACCATCGATTATTTGCAGTAGAATCATTATATTGGTACTAAATAGAAAAGCGGGGTACTTATGTAGTAATGAAAGTATTAAATATGGGAAGAGGCTGATTATTTATGAAAGAAAAAATTGAACAGGTAATTGCAAAAGTTAAGGACAATAAAGATTTTGCAGCAGAGTTTAAGAAAAATCCAGTAGAAGCAGTAAAAAATTTGCTTGGATCCGATTTGGCTGAAGATTTGATCGAGAACATTGTAGATGCAGTAAAAGCGAAAATTGGCACAGATGAGGTAAAAGATAAGGCAGAAGGAATATTGGGTAAAGTCAAAAAATTGTTCTAGTTACTTACATAACGACTCGTTACTGTTCACTGACATGTAAAATAATAAATATATTCCAGTCGCTGTTACAATCACGGATCAAACTAAAGCTCATATCAGCTGAAAATCCTACAACTTCCAAACTCACTGCGTTCAAACAGTGAAAGTTGCTTAACGGATTTTCTGCTGATATTCGCTAAGGTTGATAACCGTTCCTGCAAAGGCTTCTTACATATGATTTATTATTTTGGTGTGAACAGTAGCAACGACTCCATTACAGGGTCGTTTTTTTATTATAAAATCTATTGACAATGTTGGCTATCATACTATAATATTTAATATAGAGAAACGGTGTTTCTCATTAAGAAACAATTGTAGATAATCTTGAATTAATATAAGTGAACGCGCCACTTATAGAAGTGAGCGTATTGACATAAGATAAAATGCTGTGTGGTGAAAAGATGGAAAATGATAAGTATATGCTGCAAACACTCGAAAGGGCCATTGCAGTTGTTGAAGCACTTGCCCTTGAGAAAAACGGTTGTGGTGTTACCAAACTCTCAAAAACGACTAATATAAATAAATCCACTGTTTTTAAAATCTTATATACACTTTCCCAGAAGGGCTATGTGGAGCGTGTGCCAGATAGCGAGGATTACAGGCTTAGTGTAAAGGTACTTCAATTGGGAAGTGCAATACTTGAACAGATGGATTTACGCTCAATTGCAATGCCATATCTGCAACAGCTTTCTCTTGCAACAAAAGAAACTGTTCATCTAGGTATACTTGATAATTTTGAGGTCGTATATATTGAGAAGTATGAAAGCGTTGAACACAGCATTCGTATGCATTCCCAGGTTGGTAAAAGGAGCCCTCTACATTGTACTGGCATGGGTAAAATTATACTATCAGATTTTTCAGATGAAGAAATCAGGGAGATGTTTTCAAAGCGACCAATATTAAGGTACACGGATGCTACTATTACTGAAGTGGAAAAGCTAGTAGAAGAGATTGAGTTGGTTCGAGAAAAGGGTCACGCCTTTGATAACATGGAGCATGAAGAAGGCATTCGTTGTATAGCCGTGGCAATACGGGATCGAACAAAACACATTGTTGCAGCAATTAGCGTTTCAGTTCCTGTAATGTTTCTAACAGAAGAAAGAGTTCCATTTATTATAGAGGAATTAAAGAAGACTTCAAAGCAGATTTCTTATCAGATGGGATACAGCTACTAAGAAATCGTTTAAAGATTATTATATAGAAGGAGTGGATGTCATGAAAAACGTTGCGGATGTTAACAGGACAATTGGGAATATCGGTCTCATACCGGTAGTGGCTTTTGATAATGCTACTGATGCTGTGGATACAGCAGCTGCATTGACAGCTGGAGGCATTGATGTAATGGAGATTACATTACGAACTTCTGCTGGAATTGAGTCAATCAGTAAGGTTGCAAAAGCATTTCCAGATATGCTAGTAGGTGCTGGAACAGTAAGAAGTGTTGAGCAGGCTGCTCAGGCAAAGGATGCAGGAGCTGTGTTTATTGTCTCGCCAGGCTTTGATGAAAAGGTAGTAGAATGGTGCATCAAGAACGATATTCTAATTACACCAGGCTGTGTTACACCTACAGAAATTGAAAAGGCTCAATCATATGGACTATCTATCTTAAAATATTTTCCAGCAAACGTTTATGGTGGAATAGAAGGGATTAAAGCACTTCACGGACCTTATAAGGATATAAAATTTATTCCAACTGGTGGTGTGAGCTTGACCAATCTAGCAGATTTTGTGGACAAAGATTATGTCCATGCTATTGGTGGAGGATTCCTATGCAAGTCCGCAGATATTGCATCGAAAAGCTTCAATAAAATTACAGCTACAGCTAAACAGGCAATTGAGGTGTTATTAGGTTTTGAGCTAGCTCATATAGGTATGAATGGTCCAGCTTCACTTGCTGAAAAAGTAAATAGTGCATTTGGATTTGAGGTAAAAGAGGGTAACAGTAGCTTTATGGTCGGAAATGTATTGGAAGTAGTAAAGGAAAATGGCATAGGGAAAAACGGTCATATCGCATTTCGGACTAGCAATATAGATCGTGCCATTTATTACTTGAGCAAAAGAGGTTTTGAAGTAGACAAGGAAACAGAAAAGCTAAAGAACGGGAAAACTGTTGCAATCTATCTGAAAGACGATTTTAATGATTTTGCTGTCCATTTATTACAGAAGTAGTTGTTACACACAATAAGTCTAGTAGGGTGAGGAGTATTTTATGATTATACTGCAAATATTCGTTGGATTGTCATTTTGAGGAGCTTGCGACAAAGAATCTTGAAAGTAGATTAAAAATGAGTTCTAGCAGTATAGTAATTATTTTAAGCGATATAAAACAAATAATAGGGGGATTATATAATGCAAAAGGTAATGACGTTTGGAGAAATTATGTTAAGGCTTAAGTCTCCTGAAAGGGAGAGATTGCTTCAGTCACAAAGATTTGAAGCTACATTCGGAGGAGGAGAAGCTAATGTAGCTGTTTCCTTGGCGAATTATGGAGTAGATGCATCATTTTTTACTGTGCTACCAGAAAACGATATCGGGGAAGCCTGTATTCGTGAGTTAAGAAAGTTTAATGTTGATGTTTCCAAAATCATTCGCACAGAAGGTAGAATGGGTATCTACTATCTAGAAAGTGGTGCAAATCAACGAGCTTCCAAGGTAATCTACGATCGAGCAGATTCCACAATAGCTAAATCCAACCTTGCAGATGTAGACTTAAAGGCAGTTCTTGAGGGAATAGGATGGTTGCATGTCACAGGAATCACACCAGCTATCAGCGAGGCAGGTGCAGAAGCTACCATTAAAATGGTTGAAGTAGCTAAAGAAATGGGCATAAGAATTTCCATAGACTTAAATTACAGGAAAAACCTTTGGAAATATGGAAAGAGTGCTCAGGAAGTAATGGACACAATCGTAAAATATGTTGATGTAATTGTTGCAAATGAAGAAGATTGTCAAAAATCTTTGGGAATTGAAATCGATTCGGACGTTACCAGTGGTGAACTGGATGTAGAAAAATATAAACAGTTAGCCAAAAAAGTAGTAGCTAAATATAATAATATAAAGATAATAACTATTACACTTCGCGAAAGCGAAAGCGCAGATATCAATGGCTGGTCTGCCTGCTTGTATGATGGAAAATCCTTTTATGTAAGCAAGAAGTATGATATCCAAGATATTGTTGATAGGGTAGGCGGCGGTGATTC
>JAAZEK010000391.1 GCA_012512335.1 Clostridiales bacterium
CATATGCATCTCCTAAAATATCTCCTTTTTGGAGAGTAACCATATTTAAATCTGCAAAAAGCATGATTAAGGCTTGTATGTTTTTACTTCGTTCATTTAAATTGCTTCCCAGTGCTGTATCTGTTAAATCTATTGTAGAGCTTGAAAACAAGCCCTTAAAATCATTAGATCCCGTTTCAATAGATATGCTTCTCTCAAAACTATGTAAACTATCGGTAACCTTTTGAACTTCGAAATCTCCTGAATTTATATCCTTTACCCATACTTGATACAAGTATTCTGGTGCCACACAATAGCCCAGAACAAGTTGTATTGTTTGTTCTAACCTGTCTCCATATTTTTCTCTAGCTTTTTTATATTCTTCTACCAACTCTCCTTCAGCTACTTTACCTAAGCCTGCAGAAGTCCTAAATGCGTCCAAGGTTTTATCACTTAAAAACTTATAAAACATCAAACCTAGCATATAATCTTTATATCTACTGGCATCCATCGAACCTCTCAGCTCATTGGCCCCATCCCATAATCGTCTTTTAATTTCTTCTGATGTAATCATATGAACCCCCATTATCCTCTATCTTTCTGTTTACTCATACATTATAACACTAAAAATGTCATATTTACACACAAAATCCATGGTTTCACCAGGGTAAATACCCAGGCTTGGTATAACATGTCAGATAAAGCATGTTTTACTCAAAAAATGACCGAATAGCAAATCAAAATATGACCGAATACAAATTAGAAAAATGACCGAATGAAAGTTGTAAAATTGACCGATTTGATTTATAATTATATTTAGGAAGGTGAATTAAAATGATTGAACAAAATTATTTACCAAGAATTATTGATAAAGCAGTAGAAAAGCATTTAAGTATATTCGGAGCTGTTTGTATAGAGGGTGCAAAATGGTGTGGTAAAACATGGACAGCAAACAAACATAGTAAGAGTAGAATATATTTAGGAGATCCTTCCGGCAGTTTTCAAAATAAGTCACTAGCTAAATTAGATCCCAAATTAGTGCTAGAAGGAGATACGCCAAGGCTAATAGATGAATGGCAGGAAGTCCCTGAGCTATGGGATGCAGTAAGATTTGAAGTGGACCAAAGAGGAAAAAAGGGTCAATTCATTTTAACAGGTTCAGCTACACCTGCTCAAAAGGGTATATTACACAGTGGCGCAGGAAGAATCTCAACTTTGAAAATGAGACCTATGTCTTTATATGAATCAAATGATTCATCGGGACAGATTTCGCTAGAGGATATTAGTAATGAAAAATATAAAAACATAGCAGTTTATGAGGTGAATTTAGATCAAATAATTAAGCTAATAATTAGAGGCGGATGGCCAGGGAGCTTAGATATTGGAGCAATGGATCATACCATTATTGCAAAAGAATACCTGCATGCAATTATAAATCATGATATTTATAGACTTGAAGGAATAAATAGAGACACTCGAAAAATGAATTTACTCTTAAGGTCTTTAGCAAGAAATGAAAGCACCACAGTTTCGATGAACACTTTAAGACGTGATATGAAAGAAAATGATGATGAAGATTTGGATAATGACACCATTTCAACATACTTGACTTTATTTGAAAGAATGTTTCTTATCGAAAATCAGAAAGCCTTTTCTTCTAACATAAGATCATCAACAAGGATAAAAAAAATGGATAAAAGGCATTTTGTTGATCCATCATTAGCCTGCGCCTTACTTAATGCTACTCATGAGATGCTTATTAATGATTTAAATACTCTAGGCTTTTTATTCGAGGCTTTGTGTGTGAGAGATTTGCAAATATATGCTGAATCATTTAATGCAAAGTTATATCACTATCAAGATTATGATGGAGACGAAATTGATTCAGTTGTGGAGCTAGAAAATGGCGATTGGGTAGCCATCGAGATAAAGCTTGGAAGCAATCAAATTGATGATGCGGCAAACTCGTTGTTAAAAATTAAAAATAAGATATTTGACAATGGGGGAAAGCCACCAAAGGTTCTTTGTGTAATCTGTGGAATTTGCAAAGCTTCTTACTTAAGGGATGATGGTGTTTATGTTGTGCCGATAACGGCATTAAAGAGCTAGCACTCAGTTGCTATTACCAAAACACAAAAACCGCCTGAATCATTGATTTCAAGCGGTTTATTTGGTGGAGATAGACGGATTCGTACCGACGGCCTCTTGAATGCCATTCAAATCGCAATGTTGATTTTAAGGCATTTTTAAGCTGTTTGATGGCTACCAGATGGCTACCGAAAATATGTAGAATCATTATAAATGAACAGCAACACTTACCTACCGCTAGATGAAAGCTTAATAATCCCATTCCTTCTTAATTCTTCTTATAGGGTAAATTATTATAATTGCTATTTTTACGATCTCAATAAGGCCTCCAGCACCTGGAAGACTATCTCTTCCGCGATAACTTATACCGCTGTTATTAAGATCGTATTTATAGTATCCTACTACAC
>JAAZEK010000392.1 GCA_012512335.1 Clostridiales bacterium
GTAATACTTGTAATCAGCTCTTACTACTGCTTCTATGGCAGCTCCATATACTGGTGGCAGGTCGGGACGAATAAAGACAAAGTCTTTGCTTAAATGATTCTTGAATCTCTGAAAAAGTGCTGCTCCTCCCTTCCAAAGGCCTCCTACTAGGACAGTTAGATAAGGCGGTCCAGATGGATTTTCAAATGATTCTTGATTTATCAAGCATTTGCTCCCTGTATCGGCTAATATTGCTAACTCCCTACTGCAAATATCAAGGATTTGTGATGCCGTTTCGTCACCCATACCTTCTGCTGTGAAAATTAAAGGTGCAAAAGAAGCTATGAATTGTTTACCTTTCCGATAAACCTCAGGAATTAACTCAGATACTGCCCCGCCTAATTGCTTTCTATATAATTCTGATAGAAGCGTTTTTGGTCCTCTTCCATCAAAATCCCTAAGCACCGCTTCAAATCCTCGACGTCCTAAATCATACCCACTTCCCGCGTCGTCTAAAAGATAGCCCCATCCTCCTATCTGGCTTATCTTATCATTAATTCGCACAAACACAACTGATCCGGTACCTGCTATCAGAACCATCCCATTTTTATTTCCTAAACCGCTTGTTAAAGCATTTATACCGTCACTGTCATTGTTAATAAAGTCGGTATTTGGCAATATGTTTTTTAAAGCACTCAAATATTTTATTTTGTTTTCACCAATTCCTACTCCCGAAATTCCTGCGAAAAATGAATAAATTGATGTATTAAGAGCTTCGTGATCTTTTAACAATTCCGCCAGCATTTCTTTTACTAGTCTAGTAGATTCGTCAAATCCTATATCGTTGGGGTTAGTTGGTCCTCCGATAAGGCGTTTAAGCACCCTTCCCTCAATTGTACATAGTACAATATCAGTTTTTGTGGCACCTCCATCGATGGCAATAATATATTTACACATTCGAATTGAACACCTCGCTCCTCTTTTTCAAGGTCCTCTATCTTACTAACAAATCCCACTTTTTGAACAACGATTTCACCCGAATATCTTTTGTATATTGTTATTATCCCATATTCCGCTGAATACTCAATAGAAAACCAGGTATTTTAGCTAGTATTTATCATATAATTTGATTCCACTAAGCTATTTTCCTACTTCATCAGCGACGAAGCTTCCATCTAGTTCAGCAATTTTCTTTAGCCAATTTTTATACTGTTCGAAACTTAATGGAGGCATACCTAAAATATAGTGGTTAACCGAACGAGTACCATCAACTACCCATTCAATCAGTATTAGTCGTTGATCACCATGGGATATTCGAATTTGATCTATTTCAGAGGTAGCATTGGCCTTTGCCACAAATTTCCCTTCCGAAAGCGTTTCACCAGTATCTCCATCCCATACCCTATATGTTCCTTCACTAGTGCAGAATGTATCGTTACCTGCCATTAATTTTATATGCCAGCTTTCTGGCTCTGACATCATTAAGCAAACAGGCTGCTGAGAACGTTTAATATAATGATATGCTAACTTTTTGATAAAATCATAGCTAACTACTGCATCAGAAAATTGTGGCCAACCATCCATCATATTCCACCAAATAACACCAGTACGTCGCCATTTTTTATA
>JAAZEK010000393.1 GCA_012512335.1 Clostridiales bacterium
AAAATACTACACCTTCCAAACTCACTGCGTTCAGACAGTGAAAGGTGCTTAACGCATTTTCTGCTGATATTCGCTAAGATTGATAATCGTTCCTGCAAAGGCTTCTTCCATATGATTTATTATTTTGGCTGTGAACAGTAACGATAGAAACTTTACATTGCAGGGATATGTTTACATACATTTAAGGAAACTGATAATATAATTGTAATATGGAAAATATCATTGACAGGAGTGTACTAGTATTATATACTAGTAAATAATTTAGTACGGTAAAGCGTTAATACACTAAACTATAAAATTTGCTGTCATGGTAAAATTATAAAAAACTAGTATTATCGACTAAGCTACGATGGAAAATAACTATTAGAGAGTAACTATTAGAGAGTTACTAGTTAAAGATTAACAATAAATATATAGAAGGAAATGAGTGATTCCGTGAATAAATGGATACAGCAGCTACCAGAGGGTGTACAGGATACTCTTATAGAACAGTGCTATAATAGAAGAAAGATAGAGAGCAAATTGCGGCAGATGTTTCATGTTAGCGGATATGATGAGGTAGACACCCCGCTATTCGAATATCTGGATTTGTTTGAAGGGGAAACTGCTTCTATTGGACAAGAGCAAATGTATAAGTTCTTTGAACCTGGTAGCCGAATCATGGTTCTCAAACCTGATTACACTATGCCTATTGCTCGCATTGCAGCTACAAAGATGAAAGAGTACCCCTTTCCAAAGCGTCTATCCTATTTTGGTAATGTTTATCGATATGGGGAACAGGGTCAAACGGGGCAAAGAGAAATTGCACAAGCTGGTATAGAATTACTGGGTTCTAGGGAAGCTGAGGCTGATGCAGAGGTTATAGCTCTAGCAGTGGAATCGCTTTTGAAGATTGGTTTAACTGAGTTTCAGATTGATATAGGCCAAGTAGAATTCTTTAAGGGTTTAGTTGAAGAAGCTAGCTTAGAGGAAGCAGATTCCGAAAAATTGCGATTGCTTATCCATCAGAAGAACGAATTAGCCTTGGAACAGCAAATGAAGGATTTGGACATTTCTCCCGAAATCAAAAATAACCTTTTACAATTACCCATGATGTTTGGAAATGGGGAGGTACTTGAATCAGCAAAGGCCTTGACCCATAATGAACGGTGCGTCAGAGCACTGGACAACATTAACCAAGTTTACCAAATTCTCGAGAATTATGGATTGTCCGAATATATTGCCATTGATTTAGGAATGGTACAAAGTCTTAACTATTATACAGGGATTATCTTTCAAGGCATGACTAGAGAAATGGGTTACCCAATCTGTGGTGGAGGGCGATATGACACCTTAATATCTGAATTCGGAATGGAAGTTCCAGCTACTGGCTTTGCTCTTGAGGTAAACCGAATATTAATAGCATTGGAAAGACAAAGTGGACTAGAGCGCCTTCCTGGAACTGATATCCTATTTGTTTGTAAACGTCAAACAAATCAAGAAGATTATAAAAAGATACAAGAGATAAAATCAGAAGGATACAGAGTGGAAGTTTACCTACCTGTTGACAATGACCAGACCCCCGAGGAGTATGCAAACCTAAAAGGAATACCTAAGATTATTAAGTGTGATGATGGAAATAAGGAGGGACCGAAATGATTACTATAGCTTTAGCTAAGGGACGTTTAGCGGATAAAACCTTGGACCTACTGGAACAGTTGGGAATTGATTGTAGTGAGGTTAGATCAGAATCCCGTAAGCTTATCTTCACCACTCCTGATGGTTCCATCCGATTTATCATGGTTAAGCCCAGCGATGTGCCTGCCTATGTTGAGTACGGCACAGCGGATATCGGTATTGCTGGAAAAGACACTCTTCTTGAGGAAGGGAGACCACTTTATGAGATGCTTGACTTACAGTTTGGAAAATGTACGCTTGCGGTTGCTGGATATCCAGAGAGAAAAAACACTGGTATCACTCGATCCCACATCCGAGTAGCCACTAAATATCCCAATGTAACCCGTAACTTTTTTTCCAGTCGAGGAGAAACAGTTGAGATTATCAAGCTAAATGGTTCTGTAGAATTAGGACCTCTCACTGGTTTATCAGATTTGATTGTAGATATAGTAGAAAGTGGTAGAACGCTGGTTGAAAATGGCTTAGAGGTTTTGGAGGATGTATGCCCTGTTAGTGCAAGATTGGTTGTAAATCAGGTTAGCCTGAAGACTAGACAGAATGAAATAAAAGCCATCATTGATGGATTACGAGAATTAGTAGAGGGGAAAAACTAATGATTCGAAGAATAGACGGAAGAGGAAAAAGCGCTAAGTGGATAAAAGACAACTTAGATCGTCCTTCTCAGCTGGAAGCAAATGAAGAACGAGAAGTAGTATTATCTATACTAAAGACTGTGCAGAGAGAAGGAGACACTGCGCTCCTAAAATATACTAGAGATTATGATAAGGTGGAAATATCGGAGCCTGATAAGATGAGGGTTACGGAAGAAGAAATTCAAGCAGCCTATGACAGAACAGATCCAAAGCTTATTGCGATATTAGTAAAAGCAGCAGAGAGAATTAGACTTTATCATGAAAAGCAAAAGCAGGAAAGCTGGATTTCCTTTGGCGAAGAGGATGTTATTTTAGGCCAGAAGGTTACGCCTATGGAGAGGGTTGGGGTTTATGTTCCAGGTGGAAAAGCGGCTTACCCTTCCTCTGTACTAATGAATGTCATGCCAGCTCAAATCGCTGGAGTGGATGAAATTATCATGGTGTCGCCTCCTGGAAAAAATGGCGATATTCATCCATCCATACTTGCAGCAGCGAAGGTAGCAGGAGTTACTCGGATTTATCGGGTGGGCGGAGCTCAAGCTGTTGCTGCATTGGCTTATGGTACTGAAACTATTCCGAAGGTAGATAAAATAGTCGGACCTGGGAACATTTTTGTAGCCCTTGCAAAGAAAGAAGTATACGGTCATGTAGATATCGATATGATTGCTGGACCCAGCGAAGTTTTGATTGTAGCAGATAAGTCTGCCAAGCCTTCCTTTATAGCGGCGGATCTTATGTCTCAGGCTGAACATGATTCCATGGCTTCATCTATTTTAATTACTGATTGCGATAAAATAATTTCCGAAGTAATGCAGGAACTGGAAGTGCAGGTAGAGAAACTAACATTAAAAGACACAATTCGCTCTTCTTTGAAAAATTATGGAGCTTGTATCCTTGTAGATTCCATAGAGGAAGCGATTAAGCTGTCAAATGCCATAGCTCCAGAGCATTTGGAGCTGGCTATTGAAAAACCAATGGATAGACTGGGGCAGATAAAGCATGCAGGAGCTATTTTCCTAGGACACTATTCACCAGAGCCGGTTGGAGACTATATGGCAGGTCCCAATCATGTGCTACCTACCAGCGGAACAGCTCGCTTTTTCTCTCCATTAGGAGTTGAAGCTTTTGTCAAAAAGTCCAGCATCCTATTATATGGTAAAGATGCACTTAGACAGATTTATGAGGATGTAGCGGACTTTGCAAAAATGGAAGGCTTAACAGCTCATGCCAACGCCATGGAAGTGAGGTTTGAAAAAGATGACGTTTGAATATCTGCGAGAGGATCTTAAAAGCCTTAAGCCCTATGAAGCAGACCAAGAAAATTGCACATTGAAACTAAATGCTAATGAAAGCCCTTACCCAATTCCTCTGGAAATCAGAGCGCAGTTAGCTACTGAACTCCTTAACGGTAATGACTATCAGCTTTATCCCGATTCCAATGCAGATTCACTTAGGGATGCATTAGCTAAGAAATTAAATGTAGAACGAGACAATATACTTATAGGGAACGGGTCTGATGAGTTAATCAATATTGTAACAACCGCCTTCGCTAATCCGGGAGATAAGGTATTGTGTCCTTCTCCAGGCTTTAGTATGGTCAACTATTATACTCGTCTGGCAGGTGCAATACCCATTGAGTATCATCTGAACGAAAGACTTCAATATTCCCTTTCAGTTATTGAGCAGGCCATAATCACTCATAGGCCTAAAATTCTACATATCTGCACGCCTAATAACCCTGCAGGAAGCACTATGTCGGTTTCCGATATCGCTTCAATTGCACAATGGTTTGACGGAGTTGTCGTTGTAGATGAAGCCTACTATGAGTTCTACGGGGAATCCATGCTTCAAATGATTGATAAATACCCCAATATTGTAATATTGCGGACATTTTCAAAGGCTATGGGTATGGCGGGTTTACGAGTTGGATACTTGATTTGCAGTAAAACTCTAGCCAGTGAAATTTATCTGGTAAAGCCCCCTTATAATGTTAATAGCTTTTCGCAAAGGGCAGCCGAACTGCTCTTGGAGCATCCAGAAATTCGCGAAAAAAGAGTAAAAGAAATAGTAAAGTCACGAGAATGGTTATTTCAAGCCTTGAATGGGTTGCGGGGAGTGGAGCCCTATCCTTCTCAAGCTAACTTTATTCTAGCTAAGGTTAAAAATAGCAGTGCTGTATTTCGTGGGCTTATGGAAAAGGGAATTCTAGTTAGACATTTTGGAGAAAACCCTATACTTAAAAATCATATAAGAATTACTGTAGGCAGGGCAGAGGACAACAAATATATTCTTCAATGCCTTGCAGAAATACTATCTGAAATGGAGGGGTGGTAATGGAACGGC
>JAAZEK010000394.1 GCA_012512335.1 Clostridiales bacterium
AATCTTAATAAAGCGTACTCAGCATTCGTAAATGATGGAGTTGTAATAAGTCCAAAATTAATCGTAGATGATTCTGCCACAGAAAAGACAAGTGCAGTATCTAAAGAGGTGGCCGATGAAGTGTTTAATCTTATGGTTAAAGTAGTTGAAGATGGAAGAGGCACAGGGCACGATGCTTATATACCTGGAAAGATCATAGCAGCAAAAACAGGTACAGCTGAAGTTCCTGGTTCAGAAGAAAACACAACAGATGAGCTAGGGTGGTTTGTTGCTATTGATAAAAGCGATAATACTCCCTATATAACATCGATGATGATTGAAAATGCGAAAGACAGAGGTGGAAGCCATTTAGCAATTGACAGGGTAAAAGCATATATACAGGATTACAGCCCAAATTAAGACAAGAGATCAACTTCCGCGTTAGTCTCAGCACCAATCACCACACTTGGGAAGTGCACGGGGCGCAAATTCAAATAAACAAAGCCAGCATAAAATAGAAAATTCTATATTTATGCTGGCCTCTTTTTATTCATCTATATCTTAAATTAATTTTCAAGCATCTAGGTATTTAGACCATACCCTTATTAACCATTAGTTTGGACATCGAAATCTTAAGCCTGGTACCTTTTAACTAGCTGAACAAAGGTATCTACAGCAGACTGTAAGAATTCTACGGTTTCTTTATCATTTATTTTGCCATTCTCATCCAACAACTCGTGGGTCTCACCAATATAAACTTCAGGCTGTTGAACAACAGGCATATTTAAAAATGTAAGAGCTTGTCGCAGATGATGGTTTGCACCAAATCCACTAATTGCCCCTGGTGACTGACTAACAACCAAGGCTGGCTTTCCGTCATATACACTCGAGCCATATGGACGAGAACCGACATCCAACGCATTTTTCAGCACAGCTGGTAAAGTACGGTTATACTCTGGTGTAACAAAGACTACTGCTTCTACACCTTTCATCTTGTTACGAAATGTATCGTATTGAGCAGGTGCATTGTTTTCGTCATCATAATCCTGATTATATAGAGGAAGATTACCAATCTCCACAAACTCTACTTCAAATTCTTTAGGAAATAACTCAACTAAGTTATTTGCAACTTTTTTAGAGAAAGATTCTTTCCTCAAACTTCCAACTAATATAGCAATTTTTGACATAATTTACTTTCATCCTTTCTTTGCTTCTCGATTTTCTCGATACTATTAATATAACCAATATTTATTAAAAGAAACATAAGGATGTAAATCTGCAAACCTCTACCACAGCATATTATGTTTGAATAATTGGAAAAATCTACTAAGCTATAACAAATCCGGCAATTCCCAGATGCTCTGCATAATGATACAGTTTTTACGACCTGGTTCCTGTTGGTAATATACCGTCAGCAAGGACCCATCATTCAACTCAACAGTAGCTGGATAACCCAGATCGCCTGATGACCCATCGTCTCTTAGGATATAATCCTTATCCCAGGTTTCTCCGTTATCAGTGCTAAACATTACCCTTTGACCAAAGGGCTCCAAGCGGTATCCGTAAACAGCTATGAGCACACCACTACTATGACGTAAAATATGTGGAGGGGAACCGTGTTCCAAACCAATAGAATGAGGATTGGTAAATGTTTTCCCATCATCATACGATTCACTTTGGTAGATGGTAAATACAGTTTGAGGTGAATTGTGGCTTTGTACCCTGATAAGAACAATTATTTTTCCATCTGGAAGAACAATAGAATGAGGTTCACAGCTTAAGACCGGATTTGAATCAATGACAATATTTTCTATACTGGATAAAAGCTCGAATTCTCCCTGCTTATTCATCTTATAGCATTCTAGCTGGTCTGGTACCCCTTGTTCTTCAGCATTAATCACTCGGCCGACATATAGAAGAGTTCCATCCCCCATTACACAAGGTCCATGATTTGCTGTTAGCGGTATTCTTTTTAATTCTCCAAAGCTATATCCGCCGTCATCGCTAATCTTATATGTAGAACCTAAATACTTTTCTTCTAATTCATCAGTATCATTTTCAATACAAGCTAAATAACTATCCATCAGATCGTGTCTGGGGTGATTAGGTCTAAGGTCTACATACTTTCGTTGGAAGGAAACTTTGTTATTAAAAGATGTAACAATAACCTTATCCCCATTGGGACCGAACACAGTTATACCAGCATCCCTGTCATCCAAAGGAGTGTCAATTACAATACTGGGATTGGTCCAGGCCTTTCCCTCATCCTTGCTGTAGCGGATTACTGCTTTGCCGAAAGGACATACATGGTCTACTCGAAATCCAGATGCTACAGCAGCTAAGCTTCCGTCTGGTAGCCTTGTAACGCTGGGCCATGCGTAGTAGTTGAATACATTGTCGTTGTTCTCAATAACAATACTATCTCGGGTAACTATTTTCTTAGTCATTTTTTTCATCCCCTATTTTCAACTTATTTTAGGTGACTACTCGCCTTCTATGTTTACAATCACATAATAACGAAGGAACTCATCACCACATTAGACTCATGTAACAGCGATATTGCGTTGTTGCAATGCCCAATCAAAAACCTCATCATTTGAAAATGTCTCTGTCCAGCTGTCATGATAAGTATTTTCATAAACAGTCAATTTAGCCTTTCCTCCAGCATTATTAACTGCAGTAACCATATGTTCACTTTCAGTTAGATACACGACTTGATCCAATTTTCCGTGAAAAGCCCATATGGGGACATCCTTGAGCTTTGATGCATTCCAATACATCCCACCACCACATACTGGGATAACAGCAGAAAACAATTGTGGCCTAGCCATTGCAACAAACCAGCACCCATAGCCACCCATACTTGTACCAGATAAAACAACCCTGCTTTTATCTGTATTCTTTCTGTCAATTGTAAATTCAATAAACTCCAGCAGTTGCTCCATAATTTCAAACCAAGTGTCTGCATAGCATTGAGGAGCTACAACGATAGCAGGCAACTTTCTACCATTTTCGATTTCGTAAATCGGCCCAGCTGATTTTAGTAAGGCGGTATCTTCTCCACGCCCACCAGATCCGTGCAGGTGAATCCATAAAGGATACTGCTTGGAAATATCAAAATTATCCGGGTAATGAATCAGGTATTTAAACTTACAAAAGCGTTTTTCTTCTACTCTATTTGTGCTCATCTTTAGTCACTCTCACTTAATTATTTCCTTCTCCCAAGTGTCTACCTTAAAGCCTACCAATACTACATCATCTTTCACTATTATCGGTCGCTTTACAAGCATACCATCGGTTGCTAGTAAATAAAGTTGTTCATCTTCTGTCATATTATGAAGTTTGTCCTTAAGTTGCATGGATCTATATATTTGCCCACTGGTATTAAAGAACCTTTTAAGTGGTAATCCACTTTTTTCATGCCACTCTTTTAACTCTTCATATGTTGGGTTTTCATCCTTAATGTGACGATCTGTATATTCTACCCCATTATCATCTAGCCACTTCTTTGCACTCTTACAGGTCGTACATTTTGGATATTGTATAAATAGCATATTGCTCCTCCTATGTCTTCCTTAATCATTATTTTAGCACATGTTGTTATAAAAAGGGAGTGGCATCATCCGTATAGCCACTCCCACACTAGCAT
>JAAZEK010000395.1 GCA_012512335.1 Clostridiales bacterium
GCATAACAGGTTTCGGTGCCATACAGGCTAGAATATCAGCATGATCAAAGCCATCAGCTACCATACATGGCCAAATTTGTTCCAAATCCTGTGGACCTCTAGAATATAAAATAGCTTCTCTGTCTGTAATAAAAGTTCCAGGTGCAGCTGCTGCTATTTTTTCAGGTGCAGCCATCATAAGCATGGATGTTTGCGTTCCACCGCCACTGGAACCAGTCACTCCAATATTATTTTCGTCTACATCCTCGCGACTTGCTAAATAATCTAATGCACAAATACCGTCGTGAACAAAATACCGGGTAATTGTTAATCCAGTAAGCAAGCACTGAACTCCTGCATACTCATGCTCATTTGTACTTGGTCCTACAGCAGGGTCTTTTTGATTTTCTTCTATATAGCTTATCCTTTCACCTTGTCCAATTGGGTCTAAGCCCATAACAACAAAGCCAGCTTTAGCTATGCATCTTTGTACTTTTTGATAAGCCTCATATAATCTACCAAGAGCAGAATGACCACAGACCATTAACACTGCAGGTAGGATTCCTTCGGAATTTTCTGGTTTGTATACGTTGGCAGTTGCATAAAAACCTGGAAGCGTTTCTAAGATTACACTTTCGCAGATTAAGCCTTCTATAACTTGAGTTTTAGTGATTGTAGCTTTCAAGTCGCTTTTCTTGGGCAAGCCACCTATAGCCCGTAAAAAAGAGTTTTTTACGGAAGCCTGATGCTCTGCCAGTTCTTCTTCAGTTTTAATCTTGCTCCTAACAAAATCTCCTTTAGCAAGGTTTTTCTTTGTAAGATTATCTATATAGCTTTCTAGCTGATTTTTGTTATAAGAAACAATATTATTTATACCTAACTTATTTAGATCACTAATATTCATTTTACTTTTCCCCCTTATATCTTCTCTACGTCTTCTTCCAATAGCTTATCTATTCACTTGTCTGCCATCTTCCCTACCGTCTTGTCTAGTATCTTACCTAGTATTTTATCCAGTACCCAACTTGCTCTGGTAGCGTTAATGCCTGTGCTGGGGCGGGTTCCTTTTCCCAATAGTTCATTCACTACTGTCTAAATTAATGGTTGATGCCCGCCCACTGCTATCTTATTTCTTATTGTTTATGTACAGTATAATCTGGCAGTTAATCTATTACTCATTATGGTATAAACTACCCATCCTGCTGTTTTACTTGATACCTACGTATCTAGAAACAAAATTCATTAAATGCTTCATACCAGTTTTAACAGATTCAGTAATAAGATATTCATCGAGGGTATGAACTCCTTTTCCTAGACCAACTCCGAATGAAATAGATGGTATGCCTAGGCTGATGGGATAATTGGCATCTGTGCTACTAGAATTAAAATTCATAGCCATCCCTAATTCCTGTCTTGTTTCAGTTATTGACTTAATTAAGCTACTATCATGAGAAGTTTTCCCACAAGGTCTTTCGCCTAGGGTTTTTATCGAAATTCTAACTTGATCCGATTTATGTTTTTCAATAATATTTATGAACTCTTTGTATAACTGTTCAAGGGATGTTTCATCAATAGAGCGTAAATCTACAGCAATTTCCACATCCTGTGCAATGGTATTAATAGAAGTACCACCTTTTATGATTCCAACATTATAAGTGGTTTTTGGGCTCTCTGGAACCTTTATCTTGTAAATGTCATCAATAATTTTGGAAGCATGTAGTATAGCACTTTGTTTACCAAAATCTCCCCAGCTATGACCGCCTTCAGTTTGGATAGTAACAGCATATCGTCTTGAACCAACAGCAGTATCGACTATTGATTCATATCCCAAATCCAAAGCGATTACACCTTCTATTTTATCTTTCCATTGGTCTACAGCATGTCTAATGCCCTTTAAATTTCCTAAACCTTCTTCCCCTATGTCGAAAACAAAGAGTATGGGTTTTCCTATTTCTAAATTTAGGTCATTTAATATTTTTATTAGGTACATCTGACCTGCAACATTAATGGAGTTATCCAAAATAGATGGAGCATATATTTTTCCATCCTTAACAACAGGATTAATCTCCCACACATCCTGAAACACAGTATCTATGTGAGAGCAAAAATAACAAGATCTTTTTCAACCATTGATGAAGCTTCCTTATATGAAGTTTCCTTGGATGAAGTTCCGTTGAATAAAGTTCCATTGAATGAAGTCTCCTTAAAATTGTTATATAAATAAATTACATTGCCCACTTCATCAATATATGGGTCATCACAGCCAAATTCTTTTAATTTCCCTAATATGTAATTAGCCTTCTCCCCTTCATTACCTGTCATGGAAGGGATTTTGCTGATGTCCATAGCTAGTGTACAGATATCTTCAAAATTGTTGTTTATATATTTACTTACTTCATCTAATACATTTTCTGTTACGTTATCTGCTACTTTACCCGATACCTTAGCTGATTGGCTTTTATCAGAAGGATCTATGCTTGAATTATTTTTGAGTGTTTTCATTATATCCCCTGCTTCTTTAAAATATTAGTGGTAGTGGTTGGTAATGAAATAAGAGACAGAACAAGCTTCAATGTCTCTTATATTCTATATCTTTCTGTATTCATTTACAAGTATATTAGACTAATTTCAGTTTAGATAAGTACCTATAGTTACTGTTCGCATACAGAATAGCGAATAAATAATATGTTAGGAGTCTTTAAGGAAGAGGTTAACAACCTTAGCGAATATCTACAGAAAATGCGTTAAGCACCTTCCACTGTCTGAACATATTGAGTTTGGAAGGTGTAGATTTTTAGCTGAGATGAGCTTTAGCTTGTTTAAAGCTTTGTTATTACTAAATAATACTTAAGTATGATAAATGCAAATTATTTTGCATTATCATATCAATTATGCATATAATATTTACATTTATTATATCTGAGGCATGAATTGATTTTATCATGACTAGTTTAAGAATTTAAGGAAAAATGAGCAAAATATCAACTAATGCATGGATTTTCTTCGATTTAAGCTGTTTTTAGGCCAAAAATGAGCAGAATTTCAATTAATGCATGGAAATCCTGCCAAAAACAGTGCACTACTTGAAATAATGCACATATAATGCTTAAAAACCTCATAAATATGATTAAAACCGTGCACTACTTGAAATTCTGCTCATAAATCGCCACATTACTCAAGTTTCCATGGATTACTTGAAAAATTGCACATTTTCTATTGTCCACAGTTCGGGGGTACACATCACAGACTTCTTCCATATGTTTTTTCCTACGTCAAGACTCCCACTACTATAAGTGGCGCGTTCACTCTTATTAATTCAGGTAGGGTAGAGTCTCCATCTGAATCCCGATGTTTTGCATAAGGCAAAACGAGTTCATTAATTCTGTGTGAACAGAAACCTTATAAATAACTAAGAGGCCAAAACTTATATGTTTGACCTCTTAGTTATTTCACATAATCAGTTGGGTTGCTACGAACTATGAGTGGAAGGTTCTCGAGTTTCACAGAATCATCTGTTACCAAAGTTCAGTTAATCACTTCAAGTCTGGTATACGTTCAGCGAATCACTTCAAGTCTGCTGGAAGTTCAATCAAAGTTCAGTAAATTACTTCAAGTCTGCTAAAAGTTTAGTCAAGCCTTCGATGATGGCTTCAGCTACACCTGGTTTGAAGCTTGAGCTGACAACTTCATATCCACCTTCATCATATGCGGACTGCATGGGAAAATAACCTTCATATCCATTTGCACAACAGGAAACAAGGGTCATTTCAAATGAAGATTTGTCTTTAACTCCTCTACCAACATCTGTAAAGGGTTCTCCTGGTATTCCTGCTAAGCTTACATCCCCAAATCGGATTGCAGTTAAGGGCAAGGTAAAGGAATCTGGTCCATTCTCAAGTCTCTTAATTCTATATGCTTCTGGAACTGTAATCTTAATTCCTGTAGCTGGTATCTCACTATCTTTGCCTTCTTCATGTAAGGCGATTATTTTCTCAACATCAGGTATCTGTGATTTATCACCGCGATTAGAAGGAATGTCCACATCTTTTTGTCCGAAGCTTATAGGTACTGCCTTAACTGGTGTGGTTTTCATATATGTCTGCAAAACAGCACCAGCTATAGTTTTCCCCATATGTTCCGAATGCTTGTATCCCCTATTAACTTTTGACTGTTCAGGTGTCAAGCGTACATTATAATGATTTGTATCACCTTGAGCACCGTTTATGTATATACATTTCACATTATCTAGTGCTGCTTCAAGGGTGTCTCTAACAAATTTAGGATAGTCTGCTGAAAACTTTGAGCCACCAATTACATCAGGATGTACCTGGAAGTTTACTAGCAATATTTCGTCAACATCATCACGGTGAATACGAACTAGCTGAACAGATTCATCCGGTGTACCAATTGCTTCCAGTATATCGGGGTTACCAAAGCCTGGATTAGTTTTCACACTGCCATCCTTCATACGGAAACGACGTACAAAAGAAATCCCCGGAGCTGTACTGCGACCGATACTGACAGTTGCAGGTTTTAAATCTGCAATTGCTATCATAGCTGCATCACACAGCTTCCTTTGCAGGTAGTTACTGTAAGCCGAATCCTCTTCATATAGCTTGGTATCCATTACAGGACCTGTATGGGTATGACTACATGAAATAAACACTGCTTCAAAGGGCATTGAGTTTTTCTCAGCAATTGCCTTCCTATAAGTAAGCATTTTACCTTTAGAGATTCCTATAACATCTAGGCTTATTACAACAGCAGTACTAGAGCCATCATGTACAGCAACAGCAGATGCATATAAGTTGTCTAAAACACCCTCGGCCTTGCGCTGGTTGTAGTAACCTGACATATTAACACCAAGTGGAGGTGTAATATCCAAACGTGCAAAGCCAGCTTTAAAATCACTTATGTAATTTTCCATTTTAACATCCCCTTTTATAACTTTTTTACTACTATATTAATCCAAAGTGCCAATTATTGTTATATACTAAGAAGGTTAATAACACTGAAAAGGCTAGAGAAAGCCACTTATATAAGTGGCTCCCTTAGTAATTAAAATTCAGCTATCTTAATTTCTTAAATGCTTCACTTTCCAAATAACGCATATCATAGAAGTCCAGCTTAACATCCTCTGTCTTGGTGTTTGCTAAATATCCCTCTAGGTCAGCAAAGAACTGCATGAATATGCTCTGGTTTCTCATATGACTTGACATCAGGAATTCTTCCTTTGTTTCC
>JAAZEK010000396.1 GCA_012512335.1 Clostridiales bacterium
AAAACCGCATAATCTCCGTCCAGGCCAGGTTGAGCTTTTACGGTTATAAAAAACTGGCTACCCGCAGAATCAAAGCTTTTGCTTCTGGCCATTGATATGACGCCTTTTTCATGGAGAAGCTTGTTATCGAATTTATTGTTAGACATTTCCCCCTTAATATTGTAACCAGGCCCGCCAGTTCCATCACCAGAAGGATCTCCGCCTTGAATAACAAATCCTTTTACTATTCGATGAAAAGTGAGGCCATCATAAAAACTACTGTTTGCCAGTTCAATAAAGCTTGCAACTGTGTTTGGTGCTTCTACGGGATTTAATTCGATTTCTACCTTGCCCCAATCTACAATTTCTAATGTAGCTATAGGGTTTTGTTCAGGTGTTTCTACTTTTTCGCGAATTAGTGAACAGCCTGTGGGGACAATAAGAGTAAGAACTAAAATAAAGAGAATTACAATATTTCTGCGTTTCATGTGTTGGTTTTCCTCCGTTCTATTGGTGAAAATAATTATTTTTAACTGATTTTATTCACTCAAGCTGAGTGTTGTATTAACATATCTAAAGGGTTTTTTGTTATTAAAATAATAGGAGCTATTTTAACTCTAATGCCCCAGTATTCAACGCATAATATGTGCGGTTTTGCTCCATTAAATCATCGTGATCACCACGTTCGATGATTTCACCCTGCTCCAGCACCATGATGGCATTGGAATCGCGGACTGTGGATAGCCTATGGGCTATTACAAAAGTGGTTCTTCCATCCATTAGTTTATCCATGCCCTCTGAAATAAGCTTTTCCGTTCTGGTATCTACAGACGAGGTAGCTTCATCCAGAATAAGTATCTCGGGGTCTGCAATTGCAGCTCTTGCTATGGAAATAAGCTGTCTTTCTCCCTGAGATAGATTTTGTCCATCCATCGACAAAATGGTATCATAAGCTTGAGGCAGATGCTGAATAAAGTAATCGGCATTGGCTAACTTGGCTGCCTCTACAACCTCCTCATCTGTTGCATCTAGTCTTCCATATCTGATATTGTCAGCAACTGTCCCTTCAAATAGATGAATATCCTGAAGCACCATACTCATGGTATCTCTTAAATCAAATTTGTTGATTCTTTTGATATCTATTCCATCATAAAGAATCGTTCCTTCATCAATTTCATAAAACCTATTTAGAAGGTTAGTAATTGTAGTCTTACCGGCACCTGTTGAGCCTACAAAGGCTATCTTTTGGCCAGGCTTTGCATATAGATTGATTTTATTTAAAACTTTCCTCTCTTTCGTATAGCCAAAGTTTACATCTTGAAAGGTAATATATCCATTTACTGGCACATTCTCATAGTCTCCATCCTCTTTCGGTACTCTCCAGCAATGCTCACCTTTGCCATTACAGTCTCTTACTAGGCGGACATCGCCCTCATCTGCTTCAATATCTTCATCTAGGATATCGAAAATTCTTTCTGCACCAGCTAAAGCTGCAAACAGAGTATTCAGCTGGTTGGATACATTTGTGATGGGTCTTGATATGGTCCTTGTATATTGTAAAAAAGAAGCAAGATTACCTACACTGATAGATACATTAATAACAAGGAAGGCACCTACCATGGCAATGATAGAGTAGAGTACAAAGGTTAAATTCCCCATGATAGGCATCAGCATGACACCAAATGCAGATGCCAGTGAGCTGGATTCTTTAAGCTTTTCGTTTCGCTCTTTAAAATTTTCAATTGCTCTTTCCTCATAATTAAATACCTTTACAACCTTTTGACCGCTCATCATCTCTTCTATATATCCATTCATATCAGCCAATCGATGCTGCTGATTTCTAAAGTTTGTGGCTGATTTGGAACCTATAAACCTTATAATTAAAAACATTAAAGCTAATGCTGTTCCCACTATCAGTGTTAATAATGGGCTAATGATCAGCATCATAATGAAGGTACCAACAACGGTTACGATCGAAATCATAACTTGAGATACGCTTTGCTCCAAGGATTGATTCAGCATATCCACATCATTGGTGAAGGTGGACATTAGTTCTCCGTGGGAGTGTGTATCAAAGAAGGAAATGGGTAGCTTCTCCATATGAGAGAACATATCCTCCCGAATCTTGTGTATGGTTTTCTGCGCTAGTCTTGCCATAGAACGGTTTCCAAAATAGTGGCCGATTGTTGTTAATCCAACAAAACCCGCTAAGATGAGAATATATTTTATTGCCTCTGTTTTTTCTTCACCATTCACGAAAACATCAATGATCGGGCTGAACATTCCAGTAATACCTATTTCCGCCACGGATGCTAGTATGACAGTTGACATTCCGACTATAAACAAAATTTTATTATATCTAAAATACTTGAATAATCGTATTAATGTGTTCATTATGTTCTTTGGTTTTAGTGATCGCCTATTATTCGTTTCCTTCACGCACTAATCACCCCTTTTTGCTGTGATTCATATATCTCTTTATAAATTGAAGACTCATTTATTAATTTTTCATGATTTCCCATAGACTCTACTTCTCCCTCATGTAAGACGATGATTCTATCTGCAAACTCGATAGAGGCTATTCTTTGAGCTATGATAATGGTAGTCACATCCGGAAGCTCTAATTTAAAAGCCTTTTGAATCTTAGCATCCGTTGCCATATCAACAGCACTAGTAGAATCGTCAAGAATAATTATCTTTGGAGTCTTCATCAGTGCTCTGGCAATGCACAATCTTTGCTTCTGACCACCAGAAAAATTATCTCCGCCCTGTTCTACAATATGGTCTAGGCCGTCTGTATAAGCTGATACAAACTCCCATGCCTGAGCTTTCTTAAGGGCTTCCACAATTTCTTCATCACTAGCATTTTCATTGCCCCACTTCATGTTTTCTCTTATAGTACCAGAAAAAAGGGTGTTATTTTGAAGCACAAAGGCTACCTGATCCCGTAGTGCTTCCACATCATAATCCCTTACATCTACCCCTCCTACCATGACACTGCCTTCGCTGGCATCGTATAACCTTGGTAAGAGCTGGACTAAAGTAGATTTGGAAGAACCAGTAGAGCCTATTATCCCAAGTGTTTCTCCTGATCTTATATCAAAATTAATATTCCTAAGGGTACTTTCGCTACTACTGGGATAGCAAAAACTAACATTATCAAATGAAACAGAACCATCTGCAATATTTTCTATCGGGTTTTGCCTCTCAATGATTTCTGATTCTGTACCTAATACCTCGTTAATTCTAGTTACAGATGCGGAACCCCGAAGTAGCTGCATGAAATACATGGATATCATCATCAATGACATGAGAATTTGCGTATTATAAGTTATGAATGAAATTAATTCGCCACCACCCATGGTTCCTAATGTAATCTGTTGACCTCCAAACCATAATACAGCTATGATTGTAGAGTAAACCACCACATTGAATGCGGGCATTAAAATTATTATTAAGGATATGGCCTTAAGGGCGGTTCCCATTAGGTTATCGTTTCTTTTTTTGAACTTAGCCTCTTCAAATTCCTGTCTGTTAAAGGATTTCACTACTCTAATAGCTGTTAGATTTTCCTGGATTACCGCATTTACACTATCCACTCTTTTTTGCATCTTTAGAAATATCGGTCTTGCCTTTGACAAGACTAGTGAAATAACAATTGCCAAAATTGGTAGTGATATCAAAAACACTCTAGCTAGAGAAGAATTAATTCGAAAGGCCATAAAAAGTGCAAATATTAACATGAAAGGTGCACGTATAGCCATTCTCAGGCTCATCATGGCCACCATTCCAATGGTATTACAATCATTTGTAAGCCTGGTAATCAATGAGGACACGGAAAAATTGTCAAGATTGGCAAAGGAGAAGCCTTGTATCTTCTCAAAAGTCTTCTGCCTTATTTCAGATGCAAATCCATAGCCTGCTCTGGCTCCGAAGAAGGAGCTGGTCACGCCAAAGATCATGGCCAATAGTGCTGCTAGTATCATGTAAATCCCTATTTTTACTATGTAGCTGGAGTCCTGATTTGCGATTCCTACATCCACTATGAGGCTCATCAGATAAGGAATAAGTATGTCTCCAAAAACCTCCAAAATCATAAATATGGGGCTGAAAATGGCAAAAACTAAGTATTTCTTCATTAAAGGTAATAATTTTTTCAAATGATGCTCTCCTTAAATATTTTGATTTAAAATATTACTTACTTTATCAATATTCATATTAATTCTCTTCAATAGTTTATCCAGAATTACATTTCATTCTGCAACTATTAGTTTAGTATATCATACAATTGCTTTTAGAGAAAAGAAGGAAATACGGAAATAAAAGATAACAATAAATAGTAGGCATATTAGTGTCAAATGCAAAGGGGGAAGAGGAAGTAAATAGCACATAATAAGCGATTTGTATAACAAAATGATTGGTTTGTTTATTTAAGATTGTAGTATTCGTTGATATACTAAACATAATATTGATGGGAGGATGAGCTAAATGTTAGATTCAAAAACAGTCAAGGAATATGCAAGGGAGCTGGGAGCTGACATTGTAGGAATAGCATCTATGGACAGATATGAAGGTGCACCTATACAAATGGACCCCAGACACATAATGCCTAAGGCAAAATCAATGATAGTAATGGGTTTCCGTGTAATGCGTGGTTCACTTCGTGGAATTGAAGAAGGTACTTTTTTTAGTAATTATTCAGCTATGGGATATGGTGGGCTGACATATTTGTATATTCCCATGACAGTTATGAATCTGTGCAAGGTTATAGAAAACGAGGGATACGAGGCAATACCTATTGGTCATCAAAGTGATTGGAGAGCAATTGATGGTAAAGGTGTACCTAGGGAAAACTATAGTCGTCCTGTAGAACCAGGAAAACCTAACCCGGATGTTATGATTCATTTGAGAATAAGTGCCTTTTTAGCTGGGTTAGGTGAAATTGGATACAGCAAAATGTTCTTATCACCAGAGTTTGGACCGCGACAAAGAATTGGTGTTATACTAACTGAATTAGAATTGGAACCCGATCCCATATACGACGGTCCTGAGCTATGCAACAAATGTATGGCTTGTGTAACAGCTTGTCCCGGAAATGCTATCAGTTCTACGAAAACAGTTAAGGTAGAGTTAGCTGGGAGAACAGTAGAGTGGGGAGAGTTGGATATAGATGCATGTGACCTGGCTTTTAGAGGTGGTGAAATGTGCGAGGATGGTGAAGAGGGTCATTATATGGAAGGGCGTAATGATATAAAACCTAGCCATATATCACCGTTTTACCACAAACCTAGGAATTTATATAACACAGGGCAAGCTGTTTGTGGTGCAAGAGGTTGTACAAGGGCATGTATGATAAACTTGGAATCTAGGGGTGTATTGAAAAATAAATTCCATCAGCCATTCCGCACTAAGAAACCATGGACAATGGACTGGTCGGAAGTTCCCCCTTCTAGCCCAAAAGTCAAATCATCCGACCCTATAGATACGAGCACTCCTGAAAAGGTAAACAATAAAAGTACAAAATTAAAAGAGGCTGATTAATCTTGAAATTTGCAGTGGGTTACCAATTAGATCAAGGAGAAGAACGTCCTTTTTCTGATATTGTTAAGAAGTACAAGGAAGACATCAGCGAAGTTTACTTTCCATGGCTGGATAGTCAATCTGGCAGGTCTTCATTGACAAATAGAAGAGGAGCCGTGGATTGGAATGGCAAAGATAAACTGATTTCCGATTTGAGGCTTTTCAAGGATTTAGGATTTAAGCTGGATCTACTCCTAAATGGAAATTGCTACGGGAAGTATGCCATGTCCCAATATTTACAGAACAACATATATTCCATATTGGATTATCTGGAGGATGAGGTGGGAGGAGCTGATATTGTAACAACGGCTTCTCCTGCTATAGCCCATATGATAAAACTGAGATATCCTAACATGGATGTTCGTGCATCAGTTAACATGCGGATCGGCACTGTAAAAGGCATCCAGTATGTGTCACACCTTTTTGATTCCTTCTACATACAAAGGGAATACAATAGGGATTTTGAACGCATAGAAGAATTGCAGGAATGGGCTAAAGAAAACAACAAGGAAATGCTGATGCTGGCTAACAGCGGATGTATGAATTTTTGCTCAGGTCAAACCTTTCATGACAACACAGTTTCACATGGCAGTGAAATTGAGGAAATAAAAAATATCGAGAACTGGAATCCTCATATGTGCTGGAACTACCTTACTGACTCGGGAAATTGGTTAACCTTATTACAGAACTCCTGGGTTCGGCCAGAAGACTTGCATCATTACCAGCAGTATTTTTCTACCGTTAAGCTAGCCACTAGGATGCATGCACTTCCGGGTATGGTAATTAACGCTTACATCAGTAGAAGATTTTTCGGTAATTTACTTGACTTATTTGAACCCGGATACGGTCCTGCACTAGCACCTTATGTAATAGACAATACGAAATTCCCAATGGATTGGTTCGAAGTCACATCAAAATGTGATAAGAAGTGCCATCAATGTAACTATTGCACTGAAGTTATGGAGCAGGTGCTTATAAACACGGAAGCTTTTTAGTAAGTAATATAGTAACATATAAGATATTCATTAATAATTAAAATTCTGGTATAATAAAGGTGTCTTTTTCCAGGCTGTATTCCTCAAAGCAACGTGTTTTGACAACTTTTCATTATCTGTGTATCAAGGTATAGTTCCGAAGCAAAGGAGGTGCTTTGTAATGAATCAATATAATATAAGTGCACTAAAAGACTTAGATTTTGCTATATTGAACATCTACACAAAGGAAAAGCTATGTGCTCCTGGATTTCACTTGATACAAGAAAGGGGAAGACCAGGACATGGTTTTTTATATGTTATGGATGGCGAAGGGCTATATATACTAGAAGATAAAAAAGAATTAGTTGTTAAAAAGCATGATATAGTTTATATGCCAAAGCACAGTATTTATGAGTCAACAGGAAGTATCTCAAACTGCTATAGCTATATAATAGTAAATATGGATATTATAGATAATACAAAATCTGACTTGGTTTTTACCAATGATATTAGCATAATTTTAAATTCTAGTAATTCCTATTATAAAAATATATTTCAAGAAATTAACAACTCATATAGAACTGTGGGAATGGCATCAGATATAAAATGTAAAGCTTTAGTATATGAAATGCTTCATCATCTAACTCTAGATATATTTAAAAACGAATTAGCAACAAATAATTACTCAAAAATCTATCCAGCAATTTTGTACATAGAAGAGCACTATAGAGAAAATGTGAAACTAGATGATTTAGCAAATGTATCCCATTTAAGTGTTTCGCATTTTAGAAGGCTATTTAATGAATACTTTGATATTTCACCGCTGAAATATATTAATAAGCTTAAAATAAAAAAGGCTAGTGAATTACTAAGTAGCGGGCTGTATACTGTTAGTGAGGTTGCTGAAGAAACAGGTTTCTCCAATGTATATTATTTTAGCAGGTTGTTTAAAGAAATTACGGGTGTTAGCCCAAGACACATGATGGAGTAGTATGGTCATCAATTCTATTTTTAAAAGTTGAAGGTATAACTCATGTCGATATCGAATTTGTATACTAGAAGTATAGAAGTTAATTTACTGTAAATTGATTAAGTATAATATTTAGCGTGTTAGGAGGAACTTCAAGTGAAAATTAAGGAAATGAAGCTATACCAGGTGCCACCTCGCTGGCTTTTTCTAAAGGTGACAACGGATGACGGCACTGTAGGATGGGGCGAACCTATTGTTGAAGGGAGAGC